>CAYGNB010000001.1:0-40039 GCA_964351135.1 uncultured Rhodobacterales bacterium
TTCATGAGAGCGCCGAGAGGTATCACAAAGAGCGATATGACGCCCTTCTCGCCGATAATGAACGGCTAAGGACCGCTCTGCGGAACATAGCCGTGCACCGGCAGGTGTGCCACGAATACGACGATGATGCCGGTCATGTACGCCGCGTTTTCGACGGGGAGGATTTGCGTCTCATAGAGCTGACGGCTCGGGAAGCCCTCAAGGGGAGCAGCAAATGAACGAGAAAAAATTCTTCCCTTTGTGCGAAGAGAATGCCGAGCCAGCACCCGGCTCTATAGCGACAGCCGCACTAAGGTTTTGCTCTATTTGTGACGTGTGTATTGCTGGTATGGGCGGCCCCGGAAACGGATCAATATGTTACGAGTGTGGGACACTCATCAGACGAGGACAGATCAAAATTGACCGAGATAAAGTCCTTATCGCCATCAAGGAAATCGAGGCAAGCCGATGAGCGTCAGCGCCGATACCGTCGAAGCCCTGTACGCCGTCGAGGCGGCATGGGATCACTGCCAGGAGGTGTGCGATCACCGTAACCCAAGCCGCGACGATGAGGGCCAAGGGCGCATCTGCGAACACCCCGACAACACCAGCGGCATGGAGCAGATTTGTGGGGATAAGTCAGGAAAACATACACTAAGCGCACGTTAAGCAATAGGTATGTGTTTGATGTTGGTGCCCAGGAGAGGACTCGTCTACCGCAACGCACCCAATTGTTAAAAAATACATTTATAGATTAATCACGCAATTTCATATCATCGGGCGTGATATAATCGTGATCGAGGTCAGAGACCGTCATTCTCTCTTCGTGCCCCACGCAGACAGACACGCATCGGATGCGAAGAAGGTAAAGCGGGCTATTTGGACTTTTCGATTGAAAGGAATTCTGCGCGGGATTCAGCGCGGTTTCCGCGAATGATGCTGCGCAGGTCGCCGTTGCGGGACGGCGCCGCATCCGCCTCGACCAGTTCACGGATGCGGTCGTGGAAAAATCCCGCATCGCCGGTCGGCCCTCCGTTTTGCCACACGACAAACTCTTGCTCAGTTTCCTTGATTTCCGGCCTGTTGTGCGACCAACTCATAGGAACGAAATGAACGCGTTGCGCGCCGCTATAGAATGGCTTGTCTTCGCTAATCAGGCAGGGTTTTAACGTGATTTTGGTCAGGACCATGATGTCGGCGTTGATGCCTTCCAGCGTGGCGATGCTGTCTTGAGCGTCAAGCAGAGCGAAGCGCGCACTTGTGCCAAACCCATAATAGTCGTTGTGTGTTCCGAAGTTTCGAAGCCGAAGGCCATTGTACTCGACAATGACTTTGCTTTCTTCGCTGGCCAGCATGAATACCGGAAGTTCAAAGGTGTGCCTGTCGCCGGGCAAGTTCGCGGCCTTAGCCGAGAATGCGACGTTGCCGACGTCAATCAATGGCCCGTTTTCGTCGCATGATGTCCAGTCGCGCATTCTTGCCTCCGGGTTCAATTGGACTGGTTAAATTCGAGGCGGCAAACGGCGTGAGGGTAGTGACCTCGCCACTGGCCTAAGAGGTGGTCGCCGTCTGCGAGTTCATACATCGGAAGCCAATCGTATTCGTCCCACAGCCTGTGCGTCGTCCGGTAGGCAGCGCCCAAAGCGGCGCAATCTGTATGAGCCTTAAACGTCCAAACCTGCGACCCGTCCGCGTTGACTTGGCGAAGGTAGACCTCGCCCTTCGGGATGGTGCGCCCACATTCCTCGCAACGGTGAGGTTTGCGGGCAGGGCCTATCTTTTCGCTGATAGTTGAGATCATAGGTGCCTCCGGGGTTACTGGATTGTGGATTTTGCGGCTTTCACCGGGTCGATGATCGAAGGCGCGCCGATAATCGCATCTTCAAAATCGAAGTCGTCATCGCCCATTTCGATGTGCCAATCACGGAAGCCGCCCTCGGAGATGTAGAGGCCCAATGAGGTGGGCTGCCTGCCATGTGTCTTTGCCATCTCATCCCAGAATGTCCGTGACTTCTTTGCGCTTTTGGGCGGACGTGAAGTGTAGTGAAATATGCAGCGCATCAGGTGGCCACCTCGTAGACGTAGCCGCCCTTTGCGCGGCGAGTGCTGCCCAAGTTTCTGGGGTAAATACGGATGCGTCCCGCCAGCAGTGCCGCGTCGATCTGCGCCTGGACGAACTCGGCGGGCGTTGCGCGAAACCATCTGACGACTTGCGCGGATGTTACCGGCGTCTTGCGTGGGCCGCGGATGCCGCGAACGAAACGTATAATTTCGCTTTGGCAGGCTTTTGCCCCGTCGATCTTGAGGCCGGGGGCGCTGTAGTCGATTGCGTGTGCGGTTTGCATTGCTCGTCTCCAGATTGCGTCTTTCTGTATGATGTAAGATAACATTGCCGCTTGACCCGCGCAACGCCTTTCTTTACTTTGTAAGAAAATTGAAAGAAAGCAGCGCGATCCAATGCCCAGTAAGGAAACCCCGTCCAAATCCAACAAGTTCGCCTTGGTGACGCTGCATCCGTGGCTTCCGAGCGAGGCGACGCAGATCGCGCAGGCCCGCACATGGGGCATCCCCGAGGACTTACTGGGCGAGGCCGATGTGTCGCCGGTATTCGTTGAGGACGTGCGCAAAGCCAAGAGAACGACAAATTGGCCGGGCAAGTTGCCCCTGCGCGCTGACCTCTTCAAGCGCATGGCGGCGCTTAAGCTCAATGGCGGGCAGGTGTTTTTCTCTACGCCACTCGCGGTCGGGTTCTCCGAGAAACACGCGCGGCATACCCTCGATCAGTGCTTCGGCATTGGCATGTCGGTCTATATCCACACGCTGAAAGACAACGGCCCGGCGCTATTCATGCCGGGTGACGATATGGCCGAGTTCATCGCCTCCGTGGGGGCGCTGGCAAACGCAGCAGCGGTGCGGGCAACTCGCGCCCGGAAGTCTTAACAGGAGCGATCAATGGCGACGGAGCTCTACCATAGAACGATGGAATGGGCGGCGCAAAAGCTGGATGCGGATGGCATCGCCTTGCAGCACAAGGTTTGGGACGCGACTCCTTGGATGGTCGAAGTCTACACCGGACGCATCGGCGAGGAGCGCGATGGCGACATGCGCCTCTGGTGCGAGGATGCGTTCGGCGATGAGGCGTGGCCTATCCACGGTCGGCCTGGTGCGTGGCACCGTGGCGGCGCGACCGTTCATGGGTGGACCTGGTTCGGCTTCGAGACCGAAGAAATGATGGAGCGGTTTCTGGCCGCATGGCCGGAACCTGTCACTGACGGGCCGGTACAGTAAAGGAGCGCGCCGTGACCGTAGCCAATGCTTTCACCGATCCTCGCACCAAGGTTCCCGCGCCATCGCGTTCCCGCCGTCGCTGCCATTGCGGCTGCGGTAAGCGCGCCTCACACATGGGGCAGGCAAACGGGGTCACGATGATGATGGGTTGCGAATTGTCCGTGGCGCGGTGGGTCAAAAGCCCTGTGCAGCATCGAGTGGCAGAAATAAGGGCCGCGCAACGCGGGCTGTCTAAATAGGAGGAGCGAGTTATGCCAAGCAAACAGGTTGAGGATGTTTATAATGCTCTTTGACAAAGACGACATACCAAGGTCCGCACCAGTGAAGCGGATGCACGTCGCAGACGCAGGGCAAGGCATGATCGAATTTGAATGCCCGCATTGCGGATACAATAGCGGGTGGATCACGGATGAATGGACTATAACAGAAAACCGGCGCGGGAATCCGTGCCCTAGATGTAACCCCGAGTCCAACTGATCCCCGGACACCCGATGAAGAGCGGATCGCTTGCGTGTCAAAAAGGAATGAAATTGAGCCACAAGCGATTTTGTGTTTATCCTGTGAGCCACAAATAGGAGCGCGGCAATGTGTCTAGGGTGTTACAGCGAATACGGGCAGGAAGTTCCCGGCGAGCAAGCGATAGCGACGGTTCCTCTCATTGCCGCTGTCTACACGGAAAGTTATGTGGGCGGGAGGTTGCACATCATCTTGGATGACTGGAACCTTGAGGACGTGCACATCCGAGACGTGTTGGCTGAACCAGACCTGACTGACGCAGAACGAGCCTGTGCGTCGGCTCTGGAGGCCATGCCTATCGGACAGCGTGCGGCTGCGATTGCCATGTACGAACAAGAGATTGGCGACATTTGACGATCAATCCAACCCGGTCAGCGGATGATTTTTGACCGCCCGCCAGGCAATCGCCTGCAACCAACGTTTGTTATAGCTGGCCAGCGGGCCGGTCCACGCGCCGTTGAAATTGCCGCCGTGAATGTCGCGCAGATCGTGCGGCATTCCGATTGGGCATCGTTTGAACATCACCGCGTACATCGCGCAGGCGATGGCGTATCTCGCCGGGATCGACGGGTGAATGTCGTCAATCAGCATGTCGGTCGCAAAATCGGTGTAGCTGACCGCCTCTGGTCCCAGGTTATCATCCAGTGCACGTTTCAGACCCAACATGACCTGCGCCGCCGGGATCATCTGAATGGTCGTTCCCGGTGTGATCGTGGCGGTGTAGCCAAGCGCCGGGTGTTCGCCCGTGCGCAGCAGGTTGACGAAATCGGCATTGCGCGGTGCATCGACCGCAATACGTTCCTCCCACGTCAGCGCAATATCGGGGTCGGCCTGATCCTCGATATCGCCCTGGCTCGCGGTCCCTGATCGGAAATCCTGCCACGGCTCGTAGACGTAGATATGCGTCACACCGTTATCCGCCGCCAGGTTATGCCATTTGACCCACGCGCGAACGTCCTGACCGGTGGTGACGGGCGAGGACGGGCTCGGGATCGGGGTGGCATAGGTGTTGTTCTGGTAGTCCCATCCGGCCCCCTGAACATGCACGTTCGGCACGCTCTCGGTGAACATCGCGGCCCGCTGGTTGCCTTGGGCCAGCAATGCCCTGGCGTCGATGGTGGGGATCGTGGCGGCGTTCTCCCACTGGAATTCCAGACCAGCCCCTGCAATCGACTGGTGACTGACCGCGCCGCTGCCGGTGTGCGGGGCATAGCGCATGAAATAATCGAGCATATCGACCGACTGATCCATGAGCGAGTGACCCACGGTTGTGATCGGCGTGTTCTCGGTGATCGCATGGCCCGCGTCCGGTCTCGCGTAGGGCAGTTGTTTGGTCGCATCCGTGGCGTAGTTGCGCACATAGGTATCGAGCGGGTTCACGTCCTCGCGGGTACGCTGCATCCCCCAATTGCCGGAATATTCGGTCGTCGGGTCGATATCGTCAAACTCGACAAATACGCCGCCTCCGGCATAGCGCATCAGGTCTTTCAGTTCGCGATGCAGATCGGCCATTTCCTCGGAGTAGGTCACGGCCTCGAACAGTTCCTGCACGCCCGGTGACGCGGCGTTGACCCCGTTGGTCAGCGGGTTGCCGGGATAATTGGCGAACGCCTCCTGTAGATCGAGGTGGTCGCTGCCCTCGTAGACAATCGGTTGCAGCCCCTCGGCCAGCGCCAGTTCGTAAACCGAGAATGCCTCGGTGAAATTATTTGGCGCCATCTGCGCATCGACGCCCGCGATCATCAACGCCTTGGCCTCGGCCTGCGAGTTTTGCAGCGCGTTCCAGATCGCCGTGCCGCCCTCTACGCTGGCGTAGAAATCGCGGCTGCCGGGGATGTAGCCCGCCATCGCGATGGTATCGACTTTGGTATGTGGCGCGACCCAATTGGCCGGATCGGCGGTCTGCCAGCGCGGCGCATACATCATCTGATAGGTCGGGTGATCCCAATTCTGGGTGGCCAGCATCGGTTTGATGCGGGAATTGCCGACGCCAAACACGACCTCGAACAGATCGACAATCTCAACGACCCGTTTGCCGTACCAGTTCATCGCGCTGTCCAGCGAGAAATCGACGCCCCATGCCGCCTCTGCCTGCGCAGAGAGCCAATGCGGCTGGCGATAGCCCCAATTCCAACACTCGTTCGAATACTCGATATAAGCGGTCAACTCCGGGTCGAGATGATCGTGGATCAACTGCGCCAGTGTGGAGATAAACGCATCATTGGCCTGATGCGGGATGCAGAACCAGCCATGGACATGCGCCTCGTTGCACATCTCGATCTGCGCGCGGTATGGAACCACGTTCCACAACTGATGATCCATGCCGGGATAATCGTCCCATTCGACGCAGGTGTTGCCGATACCCACGTCGCCCGCGATGCCATCGTTGATCTGCGCCCATTGCATGAACCGGAACACGCCCGCATGCTGGTTGTTTTCCAGCATTTTCGGCTCGAACAATTTGCCCTCGGCATATGCCTGCGCGTTCACATCCTCGACGATCCGCAGGTTGCGCGGCGGATCGGCATAGTTGATGTTGTCGAACTGGATCGCGGCAAACGTCGCGGCCATGTCAAACTCATAGCTGTTGTTCGAGCCGGTGAGATTGGTGACACCGCCAAACCCGGAAGGAGTCGACCCCGCCCCACCGTCATATTCCAGCGTGAAATGGCCAGCACGATAGCTGATGTCCTGAGGTGTCATGTTGGTATCATCACCACAGATCACAAAGCGGCGGGTCGTCTGCCCATTGTCTGCGAGATTGCCCTCGGGCGTCCTCTCGCCCTGCCACTCGCCCTGTTTCGCCCGGTCGATGAAACGCGGCGTCATGTGCGGCCATGCCCATGACAGGTTGTAGCCGATGGGTGAGGTCAGGCTGTCCATGTACTCGCCGCTGACCGGTGGAACCGCTGACGCGATGCTGACTGCGCTGGACGATCCGAGCAGGAGCGATCGACCGTTCTGTGAGGCTCTGAAAATGAACATTTGCTATCCTACTGTGGCGGGATCAGGGTGAGGCCCGCAGCCTCTGCCATGCGACCCACGATGTTTTCGCGCTGTCCTGCATTCGGTACGGTGTCCGCCGCCGCCAGCAGGTAGGTGTCGCTGTCTCCGCCGCCTTCGATACTATCGCTGTCCTGACCGAACAGAGACAGGTTGGTTGTCGATTGCACGGAAACTGCCTCAGCAAGTGTCGTGGTTTCCGGCAGGTGTTCCTCGCGATGGATCACGAATGTGCGGTCGGTCGCGGTCACGATCAGTTCGAACACGACAATTTCGGTGGTGTTGGATTCTCCCGAGAACCATGCGCCGCTGTTGGTTTCGAGCATGTGCCCAGCGATCGGGTCAGCATACTGATCGCGACGGATTTTGTAGTAGTCACCGAGATAGAACGGGGCGCTGTTGTAGAACACCGCCAGAACGTGATCTACGGTGCTGGCGTTGGGGAACTGCATCGCGCCGCAGAGGTAGATATCCCCTGATCGACTGAGCGCCTTCTGCAAATAGCTGTCTCGTGCCTCGATCCAGTGCAGCGTGCCATCGGTACGATAGGTCGGTCGAAATCCAGAGCTGGCGTTGACGAAATCACCCCCGCCCGCCTGATCCGGCAATACCTGGATGGGGTCGCCATCCGCGGCAACGGCTGCCCCGCCGGTTGTCTGCAACATCCCGCCAGCCGAGGGATCGACCAGAGTCAGCAGGTTCCCGCCGAGGATGGATTGAATGGTTCCAACCGGATCATACCCCGGAACCTGCGCCCATTTGGATTTGACCATCTCGATCACTGTAGGGGCAATGGCGTCTATCGCCGCCTCGGTCAGGTGCAACCCATCCGCCTGATAGATCGAGCGCGGCAGAAATCCAGCAGCAACGTCTGAATCGTCATCGGCATCAACCGCCAGTGCCTCTAGCAGAGGCCAGATATCAACCACGTTGTCGGCATAGGCACCGCCCAGCACCGCCGTGGAGATTGCGCGAATGTTGTCCGCGCGCGGCTGACCGGTATCCTCCGGACCCAACCGTTCAGGCACGATTGGCGGAATGTAGACCCACGGTGTCGATCCTGCGTTGGTGTTGATATCGTCGATATTGGACAGAGCGGTCGCGAGGTCGGTGTAATCCTCGTAGATGCCGTCCCAGAAGATCAGCACGTCATCCGCATAGGTCGCCTGGTTCGACGCAACACGCCCGACTGCGGCTGTCATTGTAGACCCGCCGATGCCGGTATGCGCCTTGTCGTAACCCCATCCCGCCCGATCAAACCCGGTGTTCAGGTGGCCCGAATAGCTGTCGCCTTCCAGCCATGCACCCGTTGGCAAACCCACGGTATTGCCCGGCGGCGTGACGGTCGGCCATCTGTGGTTCTGAAATGCCAGCATTTTATGCCACCGCCCCGTGATTGCCTTCCATCAGCCAGCTATCTGTCGCCAGATTGGTCAGCGTGACACCGGTGAACTGCTCCAATATCTCCGCACCACCGCCACTGACCCCGTTCACTGCGACACCCGCCGCAGCCTGCACAGTGGTTGCTCCTGCGCCAATCGTGCTGATACCGATGATAGTACCAACGGGATACGGCACCGTGGCATGGCTCGGAATTGTCAGGGCATTCGCGGCGGCGCTGTCCATCGTGACTTTCTTGTGAGCATCTGTCAGAGCGAGCGTGTAGGCCGTGCCGGTCTGCGCGTTGATTCCGTAGGTCAGCGTTTTGTTGGTCAGGGTCTGTGTAGCAGTCAGACCGACGAGCTGTTCCGCCACGCCTGCCGCATCATAGGTCGCCGCCGCCATGTCTCCACCGCCCGGCGGAGTTGCCCAAACGCCATCGCCGCGCCAGAACGTCGATGTTGATGCGCCCGTTCCGCTGTTCAGATTGCCGACTGGCAGGTTGCCGGTGACGCCGGTTGACAGAGGTAGGCCTGTTGCGTTGGTCAGGGTTGCCGATGCGGGCGTTCCCAACGCACCGCCAGTGGTGAGCAACGACAGCAACGGCACCAGATCATTCGGGTCGGCCAGTTTCGGATCGTCATTATCGCTGGCGTCAAAAAACGGGAACTTGTCGCCGGAGGCAATGGTTGCGTCGGCCAAAACACTGCCGCTGGCGTCGGTCAGTATCTCGTTGCCCTCCACAGCCAGACGACCCGCCGCAACGCGCGTGATGGTCGTGTCCGTCGCATGGCCGATGTTCAGGCCCGAAAATTGCGGGGTGTCTCCGGTGTCCAGACTCAGGTCTGCACGATTTGAGGCGTACCCGGCAGACGCATGATTGCCCCAGCCATAGGCCACATCCCACTGCCCAACCCTGCTATCGGTGATAATGTTGATGCCCATGTTGATGTTGTTGCCGTTGGCATCGAGGTCGCCGCCCAACTGCGGGGTCGTATCATCAACCACATTGGAAATCCCGCCTCCACCGCCCGGCGGAGTTGCCCAAACGCCATCGCCGCGCAGGAACGTCGAGCCACTGGCGTTCGTTCCTCCACCGATGTTGGAGGGAACAATGGTAAGCGCCGCCTCATGCGCGGTAACGTCGCCCTCTGTCACCGTGTAGCCGGTGATGTATGCACCGAGGTCCGAAATCTGACTCTCCGTCACCGTTAGCGCGGATTGGTGTTGTGTGACGCTGCTCTCGGAAATTAGTGCATCCGCAAATGTTCCCGAGGTCACATCGCCAGCCGCGTGAATGTGACTCGGCAGCGCATCCTCCGGAAACAGTGCGCTGTCCGCGAGATGATCCATTTCATCCCGCAGATCACCGGCGCTGATTTCGCGAGTGGTATTGTCCGCAAACGAAATATTTTTGTCCGATTTGAAATTAGCCCGTGTTTTTTGTGTCATGTCACCCGCCTCTAGGCTGCTACGTCGAATGCAATGCTGAATGCGTTGCTGAACGATGGAGTTTCTTCTGATTGCCCCACATCAAATGCGGAGCTAAATGCGTTGCTGAACGCCCCGGACGCCGCGCCGCTGTTGTCGGCGACACCGATCACGGTAGACGTGCCCGCAATGGTCGCTGCGCTCGATGAGTCGGCAGCGCCAACCGCCACGAGGGACGATGAACCGGAAATCGTGGCGCTGCTCGCCGAACCCGTTGCGGCAATCGCAGAAACCGCTCCCGCGCCAGCGATGGTCGCCGATCCCGCCGCGCCGATGGCAGCGAAAAACGATGCGGTTGATGTGCCGGTGATCGTGCCGAACGCCTCGCCATCACCGAGGGTCACGAGGTCAATATCCGAATAGATCGTCGCCTCGCCAACATCGAACGGCCCAACGTCCTGACCTACGATCCCGATAGTAAACGAGACGCCGTTGGATGTGATCCTAACCGCCACCGGTAATACCCTCCTGAACGTCCAGGTAGTAGGTGTAGGTCTGGATCACACGGCCCACGGCATCGACAAACCGGACATCTGTCTCCCAGAGACCGATTGACATAGTTGCCGTTTCCGCAGGTGTCAGCGAGACCATGTATTCACCCGCCGCTGCGTCAGTTATCTCGCATGTGAGGCTGATGCGCTCGTTTCCGCGCATCGCGTCGGAGGTCAGGGAAACACCAGACAACGAACCGCGCGCATAGGATCCCGGAATTTCGAGCGTGGTACCGGGTTTGAGTGGAATGGTTGACATTTCCCGCCCCCTATCAATCCTCGGTGATCGCCGTTACGGTCGTCAGAGTCGGCGGCGCGGAGCCGGGAGAGGCGGTTATCGCGCCGTCTAGAGCGCCGGAATAATACAGCGTGCCGCCGCCGGTTCCGGATGAGCCGATACCGATATGCGTCACGGTCTCATTGCCCGCTGTCGGGTGCGGGAAAATAATGGCCGAAACCGGACTCACGCTGTTCCCGTTGACCGTCCAGCCGCCAGCCGTGCGGGCAACCGCCATGCGCGCATAGCCAGTGTAGGTGCATTCGTTGGTCTCCTGATCGCCAGCCTCGCCGGGGTCTGCTGTGTGCAATGAGACATAGAGGTTGGTCAGGGGCGATGCCGCCGCGTTGTCCGCGATGTTGGGGATCGCGCCACCGTTGAAAAGCAATTCCAGGATTGCCGTTTCATAGAAATTCGATTTGGACATGGGATATTCCTCGATTGGAGATTAGGTCGGGTCGCCGTCCGGCGGCAGTTTTTCACTCACAATCGCGAATGATTGACCCGCAGCGACGAGGCAGGAGATACCGGTCGGGCGCGTGATGATGATCGTCCAACTGCCAGTTTCCGTATTGGCGAATGTCTCGAATGCGTTGCCGTTTGATCCGAGGCCAATGGCCTGCCGGGTCTCGCCGTAACGCGCTGCAAGCTGCACCATCACCGCATCGCGCGGCGCACAGCTCTGTTGAGCAAAAGCGGGGAACGCAAAGAGCGCCGCCGTGGCGGACGTCAGTAGCCGTTTCATGGGATTACCTCGTGGATAGGCCACGCAAGTTCCGGCGCATGGCTGGCCGGTCTATTCGCCGCACCCGGCGTCGATCAGCGCGATCAATGCCGCGCCGGATATTTTCGATTGAGGCCCACCATCGGCAACCAGAGCCGCCGCATGGTCGGTGCGCTGTTTCGCTGTACCTGCGCAGATTGCGCTATCGGTCGGCGCGTTTGCGCAACCAAGCGTCAGAGTCGTGAGCAGTAGCGGGAAGATCCACCTCATCCATCCGTTTCCTTGTTTTGATGCCGTCCCTCATGGCCTTCATGTCGGCCTTGTGCCTCGCATCGCTGCGACCCTTTACGTAGACCCCGAGGAACGCCGCGATAGCGCCCACAGCACCCGCGATGTAGGGCCAGAACTGTGCCAGGATGTTCATGCGCTGTCCCTCGCGAAATACCCGGCAGCGGCAATCAGGCCGCTCTCGATGAAAGGCCGGATTGCCTCGATCTGCGGGCCGAGTTTCATCTCGGGGAATAGCGCGTCCAAAACAGATCGTGCCGCCCCGACGATTGCCGCCGCAATAATGACCGCCCATATTTTTCGGGTCGGCCGCTTGGTCGGCTGATTGACCAGTCGTTTCATTTCCTGCCTCCAAATATGGTGAGGAAGAGCGCCACGAGCGCCGCCCAAATGCCTTGGTTGGGGATTTCCGTGTGGCTCGGAGCATCCGGCGAGATGCCGCCCCGCATCAGACCAATCGCCTCATTCGGCGTCAGGGTTCGTTGCGGCCTCCAAATGACCTCGCGGGTATTGGTGACGCCCCAAACGGTCAGCGGCTGGTCGGGATAGACGCCCCGTTCAAACAGGTTGCGCTCCGCCTGCCGACGCGCTGTGAGTTCGACCGGCTTGCACCAGTTCATCATGGCCGCACCCGCCGCGCGGACCTCGCCATTGTTCAGGTGCTTGACCCATGTTGCCCGCCCGATAGCGCCGGTGTTGTAGTGGAATGATACCGCCGCGTCGAATTGGTGCTGCTCTACCTCGACCGTGATCGCCGCGTTTACCGCAGCCTCGTATCGGGCCAGATCGGCACGAAAAACCTGAAATACGCGCACCAATTCCGCATCGAGGTCTGACGGCATTCCAGCCGCCATTTTTGCAGGGTCAGGTGAACCAGCCGCTTTGGTGTGGCCGACACCGTATGTCAAAACACCCCTGCTGTCTCTGTATGGGCCGGGAACAATGCCCTCGTGCGCGATCAGCGCAACGATGCCCGCTTCGGACGTTTCCATTTCCTACCTCTCCAACAGCCTGAAAATGATTGGATCGGTACGCTCGAAACGGGTCTCGCCGTCGCACTGGTATTCCATTTCCAGATGCATCGCGACGCGACCAGCCGCCAATCCGTCCGGCAGGTCCGCGTTGATCAGGAGGCGCGCAATCTCGGTCGAAATCTGCCGCTGACGTTTCAGCCGCGAACCGGACAAGCGGACGCCCAATTCATCCTCAAAAACCGTGACACCGCCCATGAATATGCAGTCCACGCCGGATAGCGTCCGACGCATGAAATAAACGGCTGTGACCGGCTCTCCGCGATAGACCGGCTCCCGGACGAATGACCGGGCATCATCCACCCGGACGATGCGATCATCGCCAGCCAACCGGCGGACCTCCAACCTCAACTCTGCGACATCGCTTGAGGTCGCCAATCCGGACGCCTTTATCAGCGCGTCACCGTAGGTCGCCCAAAGCAGGAACCCGAGGAACGCAACCGAGGACGCGGCTGCACCCCCAATAAAACTGAACGCGCGAATGCTCTCCGCCAGCCCCGATAGGGTCATCGGCTCACGTGCTGCCATTGACATTACCTTCTGTCGTATGTGCATGATTTTGCTCACTGTTCTGTTCAGTCAGTGTGCGTGAGTGGTGCGCATAGGGGGTGGAGAACGCGGGCTGAAATTTCCCGGTTTAGCTCGCAGCCATCAATCCAGCGGCAATCATTGCGTCTCGCAGGGCGTTGATCTCTGCCGCTGATCCGGACGAGGCATCCGCGACGTGATCCGCTACGCCGCCACCGTCAATATCGAGGCGGTGCAGGCGGAATGAAATCGGATCGGGATCGGTCGTTACGTACCGGATGCCAAAACAAAAATACTTCGCGTCGGGATGAAACTCAAAACTCGCACCTTGTCCGTTCGGGAAGGCCCGCACGACATGCTTTTGTGGTGTTCCGTTATACGCGATCTGTCCGCCACCCGGAAACAGGCCGCTGAACTCAATGAAATTACCGTTTGCATCATACTGATAGACACGCGCCCCGACACCGCCCGTTCCGGGCGAAACCGCCTCGAATTCAAACACCGCGCAACCGGAAACCGGCACCGGGAATACTTTCCGCGAAACAATGACCCCCGATCCGGATGAGCGTGTATAACACCACCCGAGACTGGCGTGATTTTCGATGCTGAGTTCGGAATTCACCGATTGAATCGGTGTCCAGGGAGCCTCATGGACATTACCGGCAGACGCGGTGGTGTGATATGTGAACGAAAGTAGCCCGTCATCGACCGAAAGGCCCATCGGCTCATAATCCGCGTCGTGCAATTCAGGCTGAGAATAAAGCGCCGCAACGAGCCGCCGCCCCATTTCCTTCATGAACCGCCCGGTGAAGTGCAGTCCATCAGTTGTGTAGGCATTCATCGTCCGAACGATACGCAACGTCGGCAGGTAGAACTGCGCAGATCGGTAGGAGTTAACCTGCCGTTTGCGGAAGTCCCGCTGGCCATAGGTCGTGATCTCGCCTGCAACGACCGGGTGTTGTTGCAGGTCGATCAGGCCACCGTCGCGCAATTCGCGGCAAAGCTGGTTCAATTTCTCCGCATGAACCTCGACCATATCGGACGCATTCGCGCCGCCGTGAATCCAGAAAAACGCGTCAATCATCGTGCCCGTTCGCCCCGGCACCGCATTGATGGCGTTGCGAATGCCCGGATACAGGAATTGGTGCATGTTCTGACTGGGCGTGCTCCAGCCGTTCGCGGTGACGGTCGCGGGATCAATGAAGCTTTCGATGTTGATGCCGCCGAGGCCGTATTGAATCACGTAAACAGGACGCCCCGTGTCAAGGCGAAGTTTCTTCGCCGCCTGAAATGCAACCGAGTTGGCATATGGCGCGCCGCCGATGTTCAGCGGAGGCTCGCCAAACTCAGCATTGAGGTATTGCGTGCCGTTGATGAAACCCCCAGCATTGTTGCTCGATGCGTCGTTGTTCCAGAAATACACGCCGTCGATGGACTGCTGATCGCCGCCGGTGCTGTTCCCGTTGGACCGCACGTTTGATTGGCCCATGACGAGCAGAACAAGCGGTGCGCTCTCGTTGTATTCCATCCACTCCTGCATTTCCGCCTGAACGGGCTGATGCGTTGCCGAAATCGGGTCACCGCGCATGATTTCTTGGGGGGTCTTAGGTGCCATATGTGCCTCGCATGACAATTGGCCGGACGAATCCGGTGCATTCAGGTCGTTTTGTTGTGAGTGTTAGGGAACGGTTACGGTTTCAGGCCCTGAGCGTGGCCCGGCTATGTTGCTCTGGTTGATCGGCTCCGCCCAATAGCTCTGGTCGCCCGATCCCGGCGCCGAATCCGTCCAGCTGTCCGCGTTGGACGGGATGCCGTATTCGGTTCTGACGAGAACAGCCGTGTTGAAATCTGTGCTGTTGGTCGCTCGATAGATGCGCGTTCCGAAATAGTTTTCGTCGTTCGGAGCGGTGAGTGTAACATCCACATCAGCGCCCGACAGACTTGCTCCGAATGAGTCCAGAGCGGCGGGCGGAGTTGCGTTTTCTATGGCCGTGACGGCCCCCGGTGTTTCCGGCACCCAATCGCCCTCACGAAGCGCCGCCGTGCGATTCCGGCCCTGGTACTCGTATTCCTGACCATCCGTCAGGCCCGTGATAACCAAGGTCTCTTGGCCGCTCGGCACAGAGTAAATCTGCCAGTCATTCGCGCCGGTGACGGAAATTCGGATTTGCTGGTTCAGGCTTTCGTCTTGCTCGTCCCAATTGAAGTGCAGAATACCGTTGCCGGGGGAAAGCACCCCCAATCCGGTCAAGTCCTCGATATCGTCATTGTTCGTGGGCTTGTTGATCGTCGGCCTGTCCGGTTCCTCGGTTGCCGCGTTGAAATCAAAATCCTCCGGCCGCACAGAATTTGCCGATATGGTGAAGCGCGTCATGCTCTCCCAGACCAATTCTCCGATCTCGAAATACTCGTCGAAATCCAACTCGGGCTGAACGAACCGGAAGAACCGATGTGCGCCGCCATTGTCGCCGCCGAGCAGTTCATAACCAATCGGGCCGATGGTTCCGGTGATGCGATACTGCGCGCGGCGGGTCTTTGCGATCCTCTTGTTGATGCGTGACGCCTGATTGTGGTTGTTGACCATGTACAGCGCAGGCTCATCGCGCACGCGCCGTCCAGTATTGTCCTCCACCCACACGCCCGAGCCTGTTTCGCGCCATGCGTTCGCAGGTTCGATATAAGTCCCGGCAACCTCGGTCGGTGAATCCGCGCCCCAATTGCCCTCTACGATCTCGATAGTTTCGAAATCAGATGGCCCTAGCGTAACAGCGGGAGTGGTGAACCGGCCAACCTTGAACCCGACCTTTCCGTCGATACGCTCGTACATGAAGGCGTCACAGGACACAGCCATGAGCGCGCGCTGATCCTCGAATTCCTGATCGTCAGATATCGTTCCGTTCGTGGTCCAGCGCGGCTGGGTCGTGCCCTCTTTGTTGGTGACCAGCTCGTCGCAGACATTAGCCTCGCGGGCGATCTCATCCCAATCAACATCCTGGCCCAGTCTCTCGGTGATCCAATGCGCCAACACCAGCGCGGAATTGTTGGTGTATTTCCGCGTCTGATCGCGCGGGTCGTAAATCTGGTTGTGACCATCGAACACGGGCGCATATGACCAATGCCGACCCGTGGGAAAGACCTTGGTGAAATCCTCGGGTGCTGGTCGCCCCGTCCAGAGAACGGCGCCCGAGAGACCCTTGAAGTCATGCGCTTCCGTCCACTCGGGGGATATGTTGACCAGATAGCTGTTGGCGGGATCGTCGCCGGTGAATACCTCGATCCGGCCCCGGTTCGTCAAATGCGGGCCGATGATGTTGTACTGGTTCAGGTTCGGGTTGGCTGAAAGTGTCACGACACGCTCATCCAGCCAGTGCTCCACAATGCCCTCAATCGGATGCGCGGCGATAATTGGTGCCCAAAACCGTCGGCGGGAACGAAATGTCGTGTATCCAAGTGGTCCACCCTTGCGGACGCGACCGTAAACGGTCTCTGCATAGGTGATCGCCTGCGCAAAGTTCGCCATGCGCGAGGATGGCGGCGGCGTGTTGATGTTTTTCCGCTGCAACCGCGCCGCGATCGCAGACAGGCCAACCGCGACCGCAGTTTTTACCAGAAGCCCACCGAAGAACGTCCCGGCGAATGCTGCCCCTGCCGCATATGCCGCCGTTGACGCGATGGCCGCACCGGTCGCGACACCAAGCGCCCCCGCCAGGAACCCGACCACAGGTGCAGCGGATGCAGATTTAGGCGTCAGGCAAGTTGTCGCGAGCAACGCCGCAATAGCCAACCTACGCCTCATATCCGACGCTCCATATCGCCAGAACCTCAATGACAACGCTCGGGTGAACGGTTGTTGTTCCGTGCGGACCCTTGCAGCCCCACGCATTGCCCAACCACAGCCCGCCACAGGGCGAAACACGGCCATCAGGCTCCCGCAGCATCAGAATTGCGGTATCACCCGGCTGCGGGTCGTCTGTGCGCTCCAAGCCGCCGATAGTATCAAGGCAACTCTCAACCGCTGCGACCGGATCGCGCAGAAAGCCGGTTTCCCGCTGGCACGTGCCTCGGCTGTCATACATGCCGCGAATGTGCGCCGCCGGGTCCGCCCCTTTGACGCGGGCCACCCAATCAGCGAGGACCAGCATGCAATCTGTCTCGCCCCAGATGAACGGCTTGCTCATCCAGCTATGAAGTTCCTGATAGAGCGGGGTCATCCGAATAGCTTCTCTTCTTCGAAGTCCGACGTCGGCATATGGTCAAGTGACGGGTTTTCCTCACCGATCAACGTCGCATGTCCTTCTGTGTTCAGAATGATGCGCCGCGCTCCACGTCGATCCTCGGGCCACGCCTCAAACGACAGCGTGATAGAGCGATCCTGTGCCCCGCCCATCGCGTAGGTGATCGTCCGCATTGTGCGCTGACGCCATTGAATGGGGGCGATGCTTGGCTTGTAGAATTCCCGCTCATTGCGGATCGGCTGGAAAAAGAACTTGATCGGGCGACCCGACACGTAGTCAAGGCCCAGCGCCTTTACCTCGCTGATCAGGCTGGTTGCCTTCGGGTCCTGGAAAAAGGAAAGCGTGAGGCTCCCCGAGGGCGCGTCACCATTCAGCGCAGAGGACATGCTGGATGCGCTGATAAGTTGCGATCCGATCCAGTTACTGCGATTGACGTCCTTGAATATCCCATCGGTTCCGATCATGAACCGTTGCGGCCCGTCCTGCGTGCTGACCTCGCACAAATTCAGACCGCCAAGGCTCAAGTCTCGGCAGTTATAGTCAGCGGGGAAGAAGCTCATCGGGTCAAAACCTCGCGAAACTCCAGCTTGATCCGAGACACCCGGCTTGAAGAATACGATGGGTTGCCTGCTGTATCCTCGATGACCTCGAACCGACCGCGCGGCTGCAACCGGATCACGTCACCAACCGCAATGTCGGATCGCAGGGGCATTTGAATGTCCAGATCATAGATATTGCCAGCCACGTTGGTCACAAACGTTACCACGAACGGCCAATCGTCATGGCTCAGGATCATGCCGGGAACGGGCGTTATGCTCGCATCGTTCGCGTTGATCCTGACCCTCGTATCGCCAATTTCAGCCGTCCGATGCGCGAACAGCGCCGGGATATACTCCCATCCGTATCCGCTCGAAAACGGCTCGTTGTTGGAAAACGGAATGCCCGTTGGGTGCGATTGCGTCGGCGTGAAACTCAGCGGATCGCACATGTCCACGATGTAGATGCCACGCCGACCCTGCGCGCGCGCGCGCAATGCCCGCCAAGTCAGGATTTCCGCCCCCTTGATGAAATACTCCGGCGATCCGATCCACCGGGGGAATGCGTTGTAGACAACCTGGGTGTTGCCATCAGTCTGCTCACCGCTCGGCTGTCCGCGCCAATCAATGTCCCAACTCATGTTGAGTTTCATCGCGAAGTCGCGCGGCAGGGTTACGATAGGTCGTTCCATTATCAGCCCTGACGTGACGTGAAGTTCTTCAGGTTCGATGCGGTTTTTCGGTCCTGCGCGCCCATGATTACCGGGGCGGCACGCGCGACAACGTTGCCGCTGATCCGCTCAACCGCCGCCTGCCAGTTGCCGTTTTCGTCCACATACACCCGCACATCCATGTTCCCGCCGCCGCCCTGCGACTGAACCCCGAGCTTTCCGTTTGCCGTGCGAGTCAAGGGCATGATCGCCTCCGGCCCCGCCTCACCCATCAGGCCGGTTCCGCCGCGCATCGGGAACATGGTTGGGCTGGACACAACGCCACCGTTTGCAAACGGGGTCACGCGACCGCCCTGAAAAGCGTTACCTTTGGCGTTCGCAAATAGCCCACCAAAGAAGTTGCCTAAGAAGCCTCCACCGACAAGGCTCTTGAAGGCGGATTGCGCGGCCAGCCTCGCCAGATCGGCAAGGAGCGACTGGACAACCTCACGACCGCTACCAGCCCCCGTTACCAGCGCGGTGAAGGCACTTTCAAAACTGCTTTCAATGCGTTTTCCGACGCCTTCCGCAGCATTGGCGGTTTCGTTCAGCGCGGCAATGGCGCGGTCCCGGACCTCAGAGGTAACGACCTGCGGGAATCTCCGGTGAAGTTCCTCGATCCGCTCCAATTCAGCGGCGTATTTCTCTGCTGATGTTCGGGTTCTCTCGAAAAGCTGTTCCGCCTCACGCAATCCGGGATCAATGCGGGCACCGCCGCCACCACCTCTACGCGTGCGCCGGGACGGCTCCGAAGCCGGAGCCGACGGCGGCAACAATTCCGAGCCGGAAATCCCCTGCCGGAAAAGCGGGGTTCCGGTTGTGGTGTTGGCCAGTTCCGCCGCAGCCTTTCGACCCTGCGTGATTGCCTGCGAAAATGCGGCATATGCCATGGCAGCTGTCTGCGCGATGTTGGCAAAGACACCATCAAGCTGCGCGCCCTCTTTCGCAGCCTGAGACAGCGCAAGGGAAATCTGACGTACCGCATCCGCCGCAGCTTCCGGGCCATCCGCATTTCGCATCGCCTCAAGCGCCTCAACGATCCTGTATGCCTGCGCCGAGGTTAGCCCGAAATCCTCCTGCAATTTTTGCAGGCTGGCGCTTACCTTGCTCTCCATCGCGGCGATTTCCGAGGGCAGAAACTCCGCGAAATTGTCGGAGTTCGCATCACGCGCAGAGAGAAGTTCGCGCCGCGCATCCGCGAAATCCCGCAGTTGAGTTTCCAGACCGGACAACTCATCGCCAGCCGCAGCGATTGAATCCTGAACCGAGTTCAGCGCGCGTTGCTGGTTGACCGCGACCAGTTCAAGATAAACCTCGCGGATCGCTGCAGCGTTCTCGCCGTACTGATCGGTCAAGTCGCTCATGGACATCATGCCGATTTTGGCGGCGCTATCCATATCACCAAGCGCCTTGTTCAGGTCGCCCATGATATCCGACAAGCTGCGCCCTTCATCGGACGCAGACAGGAGCGCAGCGGCAACGGGAATACCCAAAGCCGCGACCGTACCCAGGAGCGGGCCGACAAGACCAAGCGCGCCACCCAAAGCGCCGAAACCTCCGAGCATCTGCGGCAACTGCTGACCCATCGCCTTCATGGCAGATGTGCCGCCGCCGATCTGGACCGCCATGTCTCCGATCTGGTTTGCGGTGTTCTGGATGACAAAACGACCGCGACCGGAGACATTGGTGATCCGCTCAAGACCGGTTGCCGCTCGGTTGGCATTGGCCGCGATGCGATCCCCGCCCCGCTGCCACGCCCTTTCAGCGCCGACTGCCGCCTTTTCAGCAGCCTTGCGGCCCGCCTCCATTTGTCGCTCGAACTTCCGAAGGCTCGCCTCCATTCGAACGATAAGGGCGTCTTCGACCTCGCCAGCCATTACTTCACGGCCTCCGGTTCATACCGGTTCAGAATATCCATGAACTCTTCCTCGGTGATGTGGTCGGCTTTGGTATTGGATGCGACATTGAAACCGCGAACCATGTTGATGAAGTCGGCGTAACTCATGGCCCGCAGGTCTTGCGGCGACATGTTGAACTCCCGACAAATCTGGCTGACCTCGGAGAACTTGATTTGCTGTGGTTCGGCTTTCTCGCCGTCCTCGGATTCCTCGACCCCAACCATCAGGCAGGCCAGAATTTCAGCGGCAACAGACGCGTTTTCCGCATAGGGTCGGGTATCGAAATGGGCCAGCATCAGCCGCTTAGCGTCGATGATCGACATGCCCCCGCCGATCAGGGCAAGGCGAAGCGTCTGGTACACATCAGACACCTTATAGTCGCCGCCAGCGACGCGCATGAAGATCGTGCCGATGGGGTCGCCCGTGGCTTCCTCAAGGTCCATGACGCGCCCGAAATCGAGCCGGAAAAGACGCTCCTTCCCGGCCCAATATGCAACAACCTCACGCATCAGACGGCGTCGGTCCAGACGCGCTGACCTGCGCCCGAGATGGACACGCTGAACGTCACCTTGCCGCCGCTTTCCTTACCGAGTTCAAGCTGCTGGCAGTACGCGGGCAGGGTCCAATACCCACCGTTGTTCGCTGCGCTCTCATCCAGGTTGATGCGGATGTTCTTTTCCGACGCGGTGTCGGCCCACTCACGCCATGTCGGCCAAGCCTCGGTGGTCACCATGCCACTGATCGTCACGCTGGTATCCTGCGTTTCCATGTATCGCACGATAGACGCCGGAACGTCGAGCGGGTTATCACAATCCAGCGCGGAGTTCTCGCCAAGATTGTTGGTAAGCGTGACACCGAACGTATTGGCGCCACAGGTAAAACCAAATGTCTCGGTTGGTGACCCACCATCACCAAGCTGAATTACCATCCGTGTTGTTTCATTTCCCGTCGGCATATCAGACTCCTTGTTTTGACGGTTTCACTGCTTCTGCCTTGCCATCCGCGATCATTTTTTCGGCGGTGGCACGCGGCACGTTGACTTCGCTTCCAGCCTTGAAGTCTTGCGAAAGGCCAGATGAGACGCGATGGTGCGTGTCAGTTAGAATTCTGATTTTCATGAGGTGCCTAATATGCGTTATCTGGTTATCGCCGCGATATTCATGGCGTCATTCGCTCTCGCGTCGGGGGATGTCGAAAATCCGGCGTGTGACGGCTGGTCAATTGATCGGACAAATCTTGAGACCCTGATCACTGCTCAGGCAGAACTCCGAGACGCTTTGAAGGACGTTGATGTGTCAAATCCAGCAAGCCCACTTGCACAAGAACTTGTCTACGCCATGTCCTTGATCCTTAAAGGTGCAAACGAAGCAGTAGACGTTACCGGCCAAATTCACAGTCAGGTCTGCCCTTAAGAATTTTTGATTGCCTTGCTGATCGCCCGCGATATGCGGGACTTCACCCGGCGCCGACGCGCGCGCCACACGGGGAAAAAAAACGGATTGGCTGGCATGTTAACCGTGCCAAACTCCTGAAACTTGGCATAGAAGGCGTCACTGCCGCCCGCGTAGATCGTGATACGCATTGCGCCGTATTCGGCTTTACCGACCTTGCCGATTATCAGGGTTCCCGCCGGAGCATCGCCCCACGTCCAGCCGATAGAAGCCTGCAAATCACCATCCTCATAAGGCGCGCGGCTCTGCATCTCCTCAACGATGTCGTTTGCGGCCTCCTCCATCGCATGACGCACGTTGATGCGGGCGTTTTTCGGAATGGCCTTCCAGCGACGATTGAACTTGTCGAGACCCTGAACCATCAGTTTTCCTCAAGTTCAGCCGACACCGTAACCACACCGTGCGCGGTGATCCCGTCGCGATCCATGAACACGCGCTGACCGACAACCCTGATAACCACAAGGGCGTTTACAGCCAGTTCAATATCGACCAGATGCAAAGCGCCTTTGACCGCATCCATGATTTCCTTGCACGGCCACTTGCGGCCATGATCACGCGACCAAACATCAAGCTGGATTGTCTCTGTCCGAGCGGTAATGCACTCCATGTCGTTGGGCACAACGTCAGTCGGTCCAAATGTGATGCAGGGGAATTCACGGTTAGCCGGTGAATCGTCGTAAACCCGGTTGCCTATCAGCGCACCAACGGCAGCATCCGATATGAGCCTGTTGTAAATCGCCTCCTGAAACTCTCGGGATACGCTCATACCGCGGCACCACTTTCCGCGAGGAATTGGACATATCGCCGATCTGGCGTGATTTCGCGTGACCGGATGTTGAATGTTTCGCCCGTCCGGGTGTCCACAATCGACCAATCCAATCCAACCCGACGAGAATCGTTGCTGGACCAGACTGTGATCACTGTGGGCTGTCGCCCCTCAAGCCGCGCCGCCTGAACAGCCTCCGATCCACGCAACCGTTGATAGCCCGCACGATAGGTAAACTCTTCCCTCCACCCGTAGGTTGTTCCACCCAACCCATCCGGAGCTGCGACGGGGCGGCGGAACGTGACGCGCTCGATCAATAGTTCAGACGTCATTAGCAGAACACTCGCCTATATGATGTAGAAAATTCGCCATACCTCAAACCCATCTCAAGAAGGATCTTCGGATTTTCCCTTTTTCGCGGAGGGCTTTTTAACAGCACCCGCCGCGATCAGCATATTCGCCCGAACCTCGGGGCAATCCAGCTTGTCGTTTTTTTCGAACAAAAGACCGCCGTAGTTGTGCGATTTGGTGAATTCAACAATCATATTCCTGACCTCCGGAACGGCGCAGCCTGAAAGGCCACGATTTCCTTGAATTTTTTCTGATCGATTTCGACACCCTTTGTGTAAAAGGTTCGCGCAATGAAATATCCCAAATCGCAGATGCCCTCCGGAACATCTGGCGCGTCCCACCCCGATGAGTAGGAAACCGTGATATTTTTTGCCGGTGAGGGCCATTTTTCACCGTAGTTCAACACAAGGCGACCATCATTGACGGTGTAAATTGAGCCAAGCGTTTGCGTGTTTTCGCTCGCATCGAGATAGGTCACGATTACATCCGAGACCACATCGGGCCATTCAAGGCAAACCGCGCTGAACGACGAAAAATGTTCCGTGAATGATTTCTTGATTACCTGCCGCTGCAAAATGCCGTTTTCCGGGTCTCCGAGATAACTCTCTGCCGCATCGAGCCGTTTGCTCAATTCAAAATCATCATCCGAAAATCCAACGTGAAGCATCAGTTTGAATTTCGAAAGAATCAGGTAATCCGACATGATTTAACCTCTGCGATTGAGGGGGCGACCGAAGCCGCCCCGCCCGGATCAGACCGCGTTGTGATAGACGAACGCTTCCGGTCGCGAGACTTCCAGCGCAAGGCGCTTTTCAAACAGGATCGTGACCATGTTTTCCGAAAAATTGTCGCCATCCTCGGTCGATGCCATCACGGTCATACCCATGCGGTCCCAAATCTGCGCGCCAAGCGAGAACGCCCCAACGAGGAAATCGCCAGCGGTGATGCTGTCCGACAATACAACCGGCAGGCCCCACAGTCGCGGAACCGCACCAGTTGTCACCGACGAGTAGAGGTACGATCCCTGCGTGTCCTTGAGCAGTTCGATTTCTGCCCAATCCTGCGGATTCAGGACGATACCAGACGCCGGATACAGCGCCTGACGAACCTGCAATTTGGCAACCCGGATGTCGTCCACCATCGTCGCCGGGGTGTAGCCGGTGATGGTAGTGGCGTCATACGCGGTGGCCTGCGGCAGCAGACCGTGGAGGTTCGGAGCCGTGCCGTTGCCGGTCAGGAGTTGCGCCTCCTCAACCAAATTGAGGCCATAGCGTCCGCGCCCGTCGATGTAGGAGCGCAGCATCGGAGCATCGTCCAGAATTTCCATCGACGCCCTGAAACGATGCGCAATTTTCTGCACCGGAGTTACAACCTCCTCGAACGTGATATCCGACAGAGGCTTGAGCGCACCCTCCGCAGTCGGAGCCGCCGAGTTGGTGAACCCCGCCTCCCTGATGGTGCGGATCGAGTTGCTGGACGTGCTGCCCGCCGGAATCAAGCTTCGAATGCGCAGTTCCTGCGTTGCGGGATAGGTAAATCCGCCAGACTGTTCTGGAACCAGAACCGAACGAGTCACACCGGTCGCGAGGTTGTCCGCGTTGGTGATGTCCTTCATTTCCAGAACGATCTTTGTCGGCGATGCCGTGGTCGCATTGGCCTTGAATTCATCGCTCTCGATAAACCGCTGACCCAGAGATTTGGCCTCGACCTGCGACAGCGCGCGGGAAATTTTCTTTTCCTGCGCGTCGATTGCCGACGTCAACTTTTCGATATCAGCGGTCGATTGGTCGATCCGGCCCTTGATGTCGGTCGCATCCTCCTCCGATTTGGTTTTCAGGTGATCGATTTGCTCGGCAAGAGCATTGGACTTGCTGTCGCGCTCCTCAAGCATACCTTTCAACTCGCCCCGAAGGGCGTCGGTCAGTTCTTTGATTTCCATAGCTAAAAGCTCCATCTATGGTAAAAGCAGTCGCCTGCACGGCGGTGCAGGAAACGAGGCTCTACAGCCCGCGAATTGCGCTCTGAATCACACTCAAAAGCGCGGCGTGGTCCGGAGCCTCGCGCTCCATACGGACCCTGGCGACTGCCGCAGCGGCGGCCTTCGCTTCATCCGCCGAAAACTCTGCCTCACGCATAAGATTTTCGACAAACCTCTTCAAAATTGCCGGATTTTCGGCGTCGATAGATTTCACCGACGTAACGATTGCCTCCGGTAGCATCGGAAATGTGACGAATGACACCTCCCACAAATCCAGTTTTCGCAGCTCTCGCCCCTGCTGAGTTTTTACAGCGTCCTGTGTTCGGTATCCGATAGACATGCCATCGAGCGCGCCAAACTCAAGGTTGGAATGAACGTCCTTACCGAGGCTGTGTTGAAGATTTATCCTTCCCTCGACGTAAAGGCCCGTATCATCCTCCTCGACCACATCCCAGACGCCGACAAGCTGCGAGGGATCGTGCTGAAACAGCATTTTCGGTTTGCGAGCGTCGGCAAATGCACCCTTCACGACGATATCGCCGCCATTATCCTTGACCCCGAATTTTGACGCGTAGCCCGAGACCTTTCCTTTCTGGTCAATTTCCGCGTCAAGTGGTGAGAATTTGCGCTGGAGCTTCATTTTGCCCCTCCTGGTTTGCAGCCCAATAATCATCACCCATTTCGGGCAGATTGAACGGGGATTTTCCCTGTCTGACCTCATCCTCGGTCATCCACGGTTTGTTGCCGCCAGAGCCGAGAGCGCGGGCGTATATCTCTGCCCGAACCTGCGGAGTTGTTCGCATGAGGGCGTTTTCATCAAAATTCGGAACACCGCGCCGCCCCTTGAACAGCGAACGCCGCAGCGCGGCCTCCCATCGCGTGATCCACGGGGCCATTGTGTTCGCCTGATGAAACAGCATCACATCCGCCACCGCCCCCTGCGCGCCCGATCCGGCGGTCTGCATCAGGTAGTAGGGATGTACACCGTACATCCGCGCGATTTCCTCGATCTGAAATTTCATTGTCTCGATCAACTGCTGATCCGATGATGTCTGGACCAACTGCTGAAATTTGCCGCCCATATCGACAACCGCGATGCCGCTTTTGCCGAACTGCTCAGACCATGCCCGCTTCAACTTCTGAACGCTGCCCGTGCCATGCCCCTCCTCAACGAACAGGACGCCATACGGTGCCTTGGTGTCCGCGAACTGTGCCTGACGCTCCTGCAATCGTCGCGTCAGACCCAGAACACGCCCGCAGGTCTGCGTGACATTCAGACCCGCCATCAAATCCCAACGAGGCGAACTAATTTCCAGAATATCATCGCGTGTGAAATCGCCGTACACGCCCTCCTGCTCAATACTCACCGGCAGGACATACTCACCATTCCTGAACACCCAAGAGCCGCACCAGTCAGGGACGAGCGGGATCAGTTCAACAGGTAAATTCAGCGCATTCCGACGGATGTACGCCCGCCCCGTCCCTGAGTATAACGCGTGGAGCGTCAGCGCTTCCTTGAACTCAACGCCGGTCATCAATTCGTTTGGCTCATCATTGATCAGCCGAACGAGGTCCGGTGCATCAGGCCCCTCGACCCTGAGAGGCAACATCCCCATGCCGCCCGCAACAACGAACCCGGCCCGCAGAGCCGCCGAAACAGTTGAAAATTCCCGCGACCCAAACTCACCGATGCCGCGATAAAATATGCGATCTTCCTTTTCGGTGATACCGAGGTCCTTTTTCTCGGACGGGCGCAGAAAACGAGGTATGATATTCATAGGACAATCAAATCCTCATATTCCAGGTACGATCCTGATCGCGCCTCCATTGAACTGGATGCCGAACCAACAGCCATTGCTATCGTGACCATTCCGTCGATGCGGCCGCGCGATTTGTTCTTGTGGAAAAACTTGTTTTTGAACGCATCGGACTGGATAACCGCGTTAGACGCGCAAATATCAGTCAATCTGCTGCTGTCGATCTCTACCCCACCCCTCAGGATCGCATCCTCCAGGTGGCGCATCGACAGCGGCATGCACAGCATCTTTTCTTCAAATACGACCTTACTGCCCTGTGTATGGGGAACGAGTTTCAGCCCGATACCCTCGGGTTCATCCTCACCCTCATACCTCCACACCGGGAATCCGGCATCGTCTGCGGCCTTGATGAAATTCTGAATGAATTTGCTGTCAAAAACCAACTGCTCGACATCATGTTCTCGGCAGAGGTCCATGACCTGCCTGACCACGTAACTGTCATCGATCACGGCACCAGGCGTAATTGTCAGAAAACCCTCTTCCTGCAACTCCCGGTAAGGAATCTTGTCTTTTGTACTGCGCTCCGCGAGGCGCTCCTCAGTGGTGAAATACCAGGTTTTCACCGCCAGCGTTTCACCCTCCCAGCAGCCCGATAGAGCCGTAAGGTCGTTTTTTTCGGCAAGGTCCAATGAAAGGTGCAGCTTGCGGCCCTGCATGCGCGCTTCGTCAACCGGGGCCTTGACCCTTTCCCACGCATCCTCAGCGATCCAGAAACCAGCCGTGCCAACCGGAATGCCGAAATACAGGCGCTTCGTGGTCAGCGCCGTTGAAATCATGTGCCGGGATGTCTGGACCTCTTTTCGTACATTCTCAATCGGGTAGGTTATTCCCAGAGCCGGGAGCGATTTGACCCAACAGCTCTCATCGTTCATCGGATCATCATCAGGGTCCGTGCGAGCTATAAACGCGAACGCAGAATCGTCTGTGTTTTCGCCCCTCAAAACGCCCTGGAAAAACTCGCTGTATTCCGTTCCCACATGCTGATCGACCGAGGGCGTATTCGTTCCCAGAACCATCATCGGATCGCCGCTCATTTTCGCAATTGCGGCGCGCCATATCGAAATGGCCTTGTTCGTTTTCATCTCGTGGATTTCATCGCCGAGAACGAGAACCGGCTTCGGGCCGGAAATCGCGTCACTGTTGGCGACCGGCTCAAATTTAGAACCCGACTTCGGGTGCTCGATTTTCCACGCGTTGTCACCAAAGCCCCGGATCAAGACCCGCCCAGAACCCTCTAGCGTCTCCTCATCCTTGCCCGGAATTGGCGCGCGGCACATGGCCACGGCATCATCGAACATCACCTTCGCTGTGCTTTTATCCTGACCTATACAATAGACCTCGGCACGTTTTTTCTTACGACCAACTGTCTCGTAGAGGCCTAAACCGGCCATGAGTGGTGATTTGGCCTGGCCTTTACCTGTCTCCATCCAGACAAACCGGAACCGCCGCAGCCCATCACAGTCCTTCCAGCCATATATCGAGCCGACGACAAACAGATGCCAGGGCAGAAGATTGAAAGGTTCTCCCTCTTTCGCGCCCTCGGTGATGCTGAGAACGCTCGGGAAAAAATCAATCGCAGCCTCTGCCGACCGAACGTCCCATTTCAACCCCCGCTTCGGCCCCAACTTCAAATCATCCAGATGGCGCTGCGCCGCCAAACGCACGAATTCACCAACAACAATGTCGCCCTTCGCCGCACGTTTCGCCCATTCGGTCGTGCGGTCAGTCGAGGTAGTCATCGGCCCTTGTTCGTTTCGTCTCCAATTTGGGGCCAGAAATCTTGTCCTGCGCCGCCTTGGGCGCAATCAGCAGAGCGTCCTCGAATTTCGCCATCCGGTCGTTCAGCTTTTCACAGACCGACCAGTTGAAGTTGAAAACATCGCCGCCATTCGGACCAATCTTGACCGGTCCCTCCCTCGCAGCAATCGGATAGATCGCGTGATACTCGGCGCAGGCTCGGGCGTACCTGTCCGCAATCTCAACGCGGCGATTGTTCAGGAGTCCATTTTCGGTCAGCCAGTTGACGGTGTCCCGCCACACCGCCTTCGCCTTGATCTCCTTGTCGTGATCGTCGCTGTAAATGTCCGCATATCGCGGAGCGCGGGGTTTTTTCATGTTATGTTATACCCCTACCCTAGTTCTCGGGCTGCTCTGAATGAAAAGGAAGGAGCGCACTTGGGTCTACAGATTTTGCCCCTCTTTTTTTTATCGGGGGGTCCATCCATCCGAGCGCTGCATTCGTTGTCCGCGCTCTTGGATTGCCTTTGCTGATGAATGGCATGACTTGCACAGTAGTTGCAGGTTATCGGGATCGAAGAACACACTCCTTCGCCCCTTGTGCGGTGTCTTGTGGTCCACCTCTGCGGATGATGGGCTATCTCTTCCGCTGTCTGTGTCTATACCGCACATTTGACAGCGGCCCATGTCCCGCTTGATGATCCTGACCCGTAGCCGCTGCCATGCCGCTGTGCTGTAGAGGTTCTGGCCCTCATATGACCACGCCATGCGTTACAACTCTCGATGATGTGCCATGTTGTTCATGCGAGGCGCGGCGGCACGGGACCGCGCCTCGCTGGTCGTCACACTATCAGGAGGTTATGGTGGGCTGCGTGACGATGTTCAAAAACGCGAAAAGCGCCCGGTTTTCACCAGACGCAATTTATCACGGACAGAAATAGCACCGTTTCGTTACGACGTCAACATTGCACCGCATCTAGCGCATTGCGCAATATCTTGATGTTTCTCGGGTGGTCACCCGCAATGCAGACGCGGTACAATTCCGCGCTGCCGATGATGCCGACACGGCGCTCAAGGGACCGCATCGCCGCAAATATGGCCGGGTCTCCGTCGCTGTCGTCATGACCGCCTGTCCCACCGTTCAGGCAGGATTTGTAGCCGCCTATATCCGGCATTTCAGCGAGATATGCCGCGCATGTTTCCTGATATGATCGTGCCGCCTGCTCCTGAGCGCCGGTGATCCTCTTTTCACAGTGAAGCCGCCCGATCATATCATGAGCTATATCAACGACAGGCTGTTGTGATTTTATCGCTCCGACCGGTTCAGCCCATACGCCTCGCGCCATACGCTCGGGCGTAGGGCGCTCAGCATGGCCTCTCGCTTTCTGTGCTGGCGCTGTAGGGGTCTTGTTGTACTTTTGCGGGACTACCCCGCCAAAAGCCATTTTCGACGCTGTACGGGCCTTTTTACGCGCTCTGCGTTTCGCCGCCTTGCTGGTCATGATCTGCCCCTGCGCTCGCCGTATGTTTCGTTTGCCCATTGCTGCATCGGTTCTCGCAGGCATTCGGGCAGTTCATCAGGTCGCGCCACAATGGTTCCGTTCTGAACCCAGAGATCGCGACACCATCGCCAGATGCGGGAGAATACCCTGTCAGGATCGGGCTGCGCGGCGGCTCCCAATCGGTAGATGCTGCTGATGCCCGGATCGCCCCTCATCGTCAGACCCTCACCGCCTCGATGAACGTACACTCGAACCTCGAATACGCCGCCTGAAACCTCGACCACGCCTCGTCGCGGCTCGATGCCGAGATACGGTGAAACCTCCTGCCGATACCTCCGGAAACCAATCCTGTAACGTCGAATTTCTGATAGGTGCTCATGCCACGCCTCCAAACCGTTTTGGCGCGAAACCGGCCTTTTTCAGGATTTCCAGACGCGCCTCATCGCTCACTCGCTGTTTGACAGGCTCCGGATTTGGGGGTGGCTGATTGGCGCGCATACGCTCGACCTCCCTCCGGCCACGAATTTTTAGCATCATGCCTTTGATGTGGCCGGGATTCGGCTTTTTGTTCGGAAACTCATCGCGCCATTTGCGGAGCGCGTAGAGGTATTGCTCCTGCGTCCAGTCCTCCAGCGCGTCCGCCCAATCGGCCAGAATACCGGCCTTGACGTGCTCCGGCGGCAGGCTCTGCCAGTAACCGCTGAGAATGACCTCCACGTCAAAAGCTATCCTCTGACGGTGCGCGTCGAGCTGCTCCGGCGAAAGCGATTGCGCGAGTTGTGGCGTCGGCGTTGGCATTGGCTCTTTTTGCTGAACCGCCCTGATTTCTGGCATTTTTTCGTTCATTTCCGGGTTCTCCTGTGATTGGAACGAGTTTTGGCCCACCGGCTTTTTCGCCAGCAAACCGGCACATCGCCTGCTCGAAATATCTGAACGTGCTGGGTGGCCCAGTATCGGCTTTTCCGGCCATGATCTCCCGAACCTGCCCGATGATTTCACTGAACGTCAGGCCTAATTCGTCGCGCCATCGCTGGACCATCTGCATATCCGACATCCTGCCGATCATCCGTCCGTTTGGCCCGATCAGACCAGACGGATCACAGCCCATCGCCTCGAGCAGTTGCTCGCGCTCCGTTGCGGTTTCGGGAATCGGATCGGTTGGCTCAGGTTCGCGCGCGCTACCATCACCACTACCAATATCCCTTATTACACCCTTATTCTCGTTTGCGTCGCCGGTGCGTCGCCGGTGCGTCGGTTGGTGCGTCGATTGTGCGTCATCGACGCTGGCCTTGTTCTGATAAATGTCATATTTACATATAGTTATGATGGTCGCATGTGCGTCGGTGACGCGCGCTATCATGCGTCGATTTTCGAGCATGTCTAAATACCGACGCACCCTCGAATCTGACCATTTCCAAGCGCGCGCCAAAAACCGTGTAGAAACAGCAAGTTGGCCGCGTTCCGTCCAAACCTTGTAAATCCCGACCGGCTTGTATCTCGCACGCCAGGATGCCTCTGCAACCATCCAAACCCACGCTTCTCGTTGCGTGAATGGCTCATCCCGGAACGCATCATCGTCCCATAGATCGCGAGATATGTTGATCGTTCCGCTCATATCAGAACATCTCCATTTGACTGGCTGAAAAGCATCGAAATGCGCATCCGGTCCATGATCCATTTGACATTCGGAATCGCCATCGAGTTTCCGGCGGGCCTGTTCTCAGGGTTCATTTCCCTGCGACAATTCATGCCACCCGCCTCCTCTCGTTGACCGGCTCGATTTCCACACCCGCGCGCATCTCCATCTGGCGGCGCATGATGGCGTGCAGCGCGTCGGTCCATGTTTGGTCGCGCAGATATACCTCCACGCTCTGACAGACCTGCTCCGGCGTCTGTGATTGCAGGTAACAGTAGGCGATATGCTCAAGGGCGATTTGGCGCGGAGTCATGTCTCCAAAATCTCCGTGCCCATCGCGGCCAGAATCGCCTTCTTGATCGAATAGACCTCTGTTCTGTGATCGCCGGATTTTTTATCCTCGATCACCTCGGCGTTGATACGGGTATCGAAATAGCGGAAATCTGCGATGTAGAGCATGGTTCTGCCGCCGGGCGTGAGGATCGGGCCGTTCTCGCCTCTGAGTTCCAGTGGAATCTGGCGCTCGAGGCTGTGGATTTCTCCCGCGCGCTGCAACAACAACAACTCATTCCAGCGTTTCAGTTCCGCGTGGCTATCGAACCATCCGAATTCAGGAACATGGACACGCCGCGCGCCGACAACGCGCTGCACCCCCTTGCTTTCCTTCTTCTGAGCGGCGCGGAGTTGAGCCAGTGTCATGCGCTCGGTCATTCGTATTTGACCTCCACTGTTTCATCCGGCGGCAGGCTCGCCTCCAACTCGTCGAACCGATGCGCCAGCCGTCGCAGTTGCGTACCCATGCCGCGTTTGATGTGGCCGGTGAACAGCGGGCGGCGCAGCTTTTCCTCCGTCGCCTCACCTGCAATCAGAGCGAATGTCCTGCCGTTCTCCGGGTGGTCGCAGACCTCAAACATCACATGATCCAGCCAAAACCGTTCTCGGGTGTAGGATTTGGGGTCAGGGTGACGCGCCCGGGTTTTTGTGCTGTGCGCGCTCATTCCTCGCTATCCTCATCCCACGGGGCCGTTGGCAATTTCACATCGACGTTGCGGTAGCGCAGGCTCGTTTTCTGCGCCTGCCCGAGGCGCTCTGCGACCGTCAGTTCGCGTTTCGTCTGACGCTGCATGTGCATGAGGGGTCCGAAATCGCTCATGCCGCCCACCAGCGATCAGGCATTCCGCCGTCCCTGTTGGATTTTTTCCGGCATTTGCATGGAATGTCGGCGGTTTCGCGGAAACGGGACATGATCCCGGCGATAGCCCCCTTGGTGACGCCAAGACGCGCCATGGCGTCGCGCTGCCTTTCGCCTTTCAATCGAGAGTCGATAACCTCCAGAACCCTGATATCATCGTCGCGGGTAAACTGTCGTGACATATTACCTCCCCTTCCTGAGTTCCGCCCGCCGTCTGGCGAACGCCTGAATTTCATCCATTGTGAGTTCCTGACCACGCGCACCGATTGCGCGCTGCATCCCGTTCAAAGTGTCGAGACAGGTCTCTTCTTCGATCTTGTCGATGAGCGTTGGCCGCTGTCCGGTGCGGCGAAATCGGTCCAGAATGGCGCTCATGACACTTCTGACCAGTCACGGTTAGCAATGAATGTCCTGATTTCATCGGCATGAGCGATGCAGCCGACGGCCATTGCCTCATATTCCACGGCCCTCGCTTCAAGTTCGGCATCCGTCAGCATCGTCACCGGCACCAAAGTGATTTGCCCGTCGCGCTTGACCGTGTAGGCCTTTTGCAGATGGTCAAAACCTGGCATGATAATTTGCGAGGATTGTTCGGGTTTTGGCTCAAATTCACCTACAACGCGCTTCGTCGTTTTTTTGATGAAGTCGATACCGCACGCGATATAGAAATCAGCGTCGTCGCCCTCGATCTTGTCCTTCATGGCAATGATTTCGGCCGTCAACCATTCGACACGAACCGAAACACCAGAATCAATTTTGTTCCTGACAATTCCACGGATTTCCTGCGTGACTTCGGTCGTGCTTTTCATTTCTCAAATCCTCGTAATTATCTGGTCATGAACCGCGTCTATTTGGTTGATCGCAGCGCGAAGCCTTTGGCGTTCGCTGTCGTTCAGGATTGCGCAGTCTGCGATTGCGTCTTTCCCGGTTAATTCCTTGGCGTATCGCTCAAAACCGGCGACAAAGTGCATGGCGCGGTTGAACTCACGCGGATCGCGGCCTTGCAGGTCCACCACCGGGCGAGGCTTGACCCCTTGCTCTGCAAGCTGTGAAAGGGTTGGCGGGTTTTCGCTTTCAACCTGCGCGTCAAAATCCTCTTGCGGGATATTGGCGAGGCGGGTTGCCTGCACCTGTTGGTGCTTGGACATGCCAGCGGAACGGGCCGCATCTGAGCGGGTGGTGTGGTCGGCTACACCATCCTCTGAATATTGGTTTCGGCCTTTCCCGTCCTCAATCTGCTTGAGCAACTCACCAGACCGACGAACCGCCCGCGCCTTGATGCGCGCGGCCATCCGCATCAGGGTCTCGTCCTCGGCCTGCTTGGCGTAGCTGGCGAGCGCGGCGGCCTTGTCAGCCCAATCCTTGCACTCGTCTATGTTCTGACAGTTTGCCAAAGCGGCCTTTGCGGCCTCATAGGTTTGCGGCAGTCGTGCGTTTTGAACGCTCGGAAGCGACATATCATTCATTGGCTGTCCAGTATGGTTTTCCGTGCTTGCGAGATGGATTCACCGTCGCCAATCTGGTCGTCGGGCAAGAAATCATCCGGCATCACGACGCCTCCGCATTTTCGAGCGATGACTGCTTAGGAGATTTCCAGTTGAACGCACTTTCAGGACAATCAATCCCGCGCTCCGCGCAAATATCCCTAACGACAGGGAACCACGCTGGCGGGAAACCGCCGCGAACAACTGCATTGCTAACTGCCGTTACTCCGATTCCCAAAGCATCGGCAAGGGACCGATACCCGACTTCGGTGGCTATGTTATGTGCGCTATCCATGTCGGCGATTATCCACATATTGTGGATGATGTAAAGTCCACAATTAGGAAGTTGGAAAACAATCCACCTTCTGTGAACCCTTGCGTTATGTCAGATGATTTTCCTTATGCGGCTATTGGCGCGCGGCTGCACAACCTGCGGACTGCTTACAGACCAGAGCTAAGCCAAAAGGCATGGGCTGAGAAGCATGGGTTCAGCCCGACTCAGTATAACAACTGGGAAAAGGGTTTGCGGCGTATCCCGGTCGATTTCGCCGAAACGCTTTGCGATACTTATGGCCTGACATTGGACTTTGTGTATCGCGGTAGAAGAGACGGCCTGTCGGAAAACGCCAAGAAGGCTGTATAAGAACATCGACCCATGTAGAAAACGACATGGTCTAGCGGGCAGTCCAACTCTCCCGCTATCTCTATCATTCTATCCAGGCGCCGGTCTATCGCCGCACCAAAATCCACAACGTTTACCATGTGAACAAAACAGCAACATGCTGCTGTGGTGTCAATAGTGACATTAAATTTATCCACTTTTTGTGAATTACTGCTTTACTAATCCACTTTTGGTGGATACTCTCTCCCCATACCGTACAAGTGGAACCGGGAGAACGGCATGAAATTTCCAAGCACCACATACACCGTCACAGATTTCGAGTTCGATACCGGCGCGGGAAACATCACCGACGCAATCGCGGTGTTCGCGTACGACACCGAGTATTTCCCCGCTGATCGTCAGACCGGCGCATATCGCGACCGCATCGAAGTCACTTCGTTCGAACCGTTCAGCCTGCACATCGGCGGCTTGAAGCTGGACCGGTACACGGTCGAGCGCATGGACAAGACTGAGTTGGAGCGCATCGAGGCGGCTTGGTCCCATGACCTGCAAGAGAAATACGATAACGGCGAATTTTTGGAGGCGGCGGAATGAGCCGTCCCCATTACCAGAAAACCGCAGACGCCCGTTTTGATCGCGATCATCTCACCCGCATGAGCGAGGATCACATGAACATTGCCCATGAAACCGAAAACCTCCGTCACGCCGCAATGGCAGGAATAGTCGGTGTCTGCACGGTTGTCCTGATCGGCCTGATGCTCCTGTTCGTGTCCTATGGCGGTCCGATGGTCATCAAGAAAATCGCAAATCAGATCGAGCAGGTGCAGCAATGAAACGCGAACCAAACCACAATGCGGGCGTGATAGTGGTCATCGTCCTGTCTGTGCCGGTTGTCATCGCGACGGTCGTTATCTGGTTGCTGGTATGACGAATAACTCCCACCGCGTCCCGCACCAAGGCGCGGCAACTCACTCTGGCCGCTCAACATCTCCCGGCGGCCAGAGTGCCTTTATTCCGAAACCCCAGATCAGCGGCGCATGCGCACCAAGCCGCGCCGCTGGCCCCGATGGCAAGTCAACGTCCTGTGGCGCCATCGGGGTCCCTCTTGGGTCTGAGTGGTTTGACTTCGTGAGGAGTGCGATTTGATGGCCAGGGTTCCGATCACACAATTGCCGATTGATATATATGTGCCGGTTGAAGTTGGCCTGCCCTATATCGCTCTGATCCGCCGGGTGGACATGCTCTTTCGCGCGAATTCTCCGGTGAAGGCGCGCAAGGCTGCCGATGAGTGGCGCAAGGCGGAGTTTGCCAAACTTCCCAAATCAACGCAGGCAAGGCTGCTCGCGGGGATCGGGGAATGATCCGCCAGCCCTCCACCGCCGATGATCTGCTTGCGTGGCATCGCGCTTTCATGGCTGGTGAAAACCCGCCCCGGAACAATGAGGACCCTCAGGTTGGCTGGTTCAAAACGCAGCTCGTCAAAAACGGCCCATGGGTTCCCGTAACTATCTGGTGCGATCAGTACATTGACCCCGAGACCGGGGAACTGACCGCGCCGGAGGTGATGCGCGCAGATGTTTTTGGAGACGAAAAGCCCGCCGATGAAATCTGGAACTGGCTGACACCAATATCCCGAGAGGAATTCGACCGCCTCAACCAATGGCGTCTGAGCAACCAGCACCGTCTGGAAAATATGCGCGCAGTTGACATTACCAAAGCCCCAACATTGCCGAGGAGAACAGCATGAACGCCCCGACTTTGCCAACTGAAACCACGGAACCAGGCCCGAACCCCAACACCGGCATTGGCGGGAACAACCCGCCGCCGTTTGATGCTGGCGAGGTTGCCGAACTGACAAGCACCGCGGACGAATTTCTCAAGGCGTGTGACATCTGGCGCAAAACCGATGTGACGAGCGAAGAGTTGGCCGGGCAGTTGACTGATCAGGTTGCGGGTTTGCGGGCGAACAAGAAAGCCGTGGACGAAGCCCGAAAGGCGGCAAAAAAGCCGCACGACGACGCGAGCAAGGCCGTGCAGGCCGCGTTCAGCCCGATCATCACGCGCTATGACCGCGCCCTTAAAGTCATGCTCGAAAAGATGAGCGCTTGGCTTGAGAAAAAGCGCATCGAGGAAGAGGCGCGCAAGCGCCAGGAACGTGAAGAGGCCGCAGCAGCAGAGGCAGAGGCCCGCCGATTGGCGATGGACGCCGAGGCGTCTGGCAACATTGACGACGAGATTGCCGCCGAAGAAGCTGCCAAGGCAGCGGAAAAGCAGGCCAAGGCAGCGGAAAAGCCAGCGCAGGTTCAGGCCCGGTCCGCCAGCGGTGCAGGTCGTACCGTGTCTACTCGTACCCGCAACGTGGTGACGATTACCAACGTGCGCCACCTCTTCATGCACTACCAAGATCGTCCCGAGGTGCATGACGTTCTGCTGCGTCTGGCGGCTGCCGAAGCGAACGCCAAAGGCTTTGACGGCGATATCCCCGGCACTGAAATCACACAGAAAACCGTGGCGGTTTGATCTGCGCACGAATCCACGAGGAGCGACAAAATGAACGCACTGATTGAACACGACGAAGACCTGATGAAGCCGGTTGACGGAACCACGATGGTCGCCGACCTACAGCGCGCCGAAATCGACATTCAGGTTGCGACTGCGCACAAATACCCGCGCTCGCTGACAAAGGTGGCCCGCAATGTTCTGGGTCTGGCCACCATTAGCAAGGCATCCGCCGAGAAGTGCATGTACGCCCTGCCCAGAGGTGGCAAGCCGATCACCGGCCCGTCAATACGACTCGCTGAAATCGTGTTCAGCCAGTGGGGCAACTGCCGAGGCGGCGCGCGCGTGGTTCAGGTCGATAAGGAAAACGGTTTCGTTGAGGCGGAGGCAGTATTCCATGATCTGGAAACGAACTCAGCCACCACAAAGCGTGTTCGTCGCCGAATATTCGACAAGAACGGGCGATGCTTCAACGACGACATGATCCTGGTTACTGGCAACGCAGCCTGCTCAATCGCATTCCGCAATGCAGTTCTGGGAGGTGTGCCAGAGGCGATCTGGGATGAGGCATACCAGTCCGCTATGCGCACGATGCGAGGCGACACAAAAACGCTACCTGAACGGCGCGAGGCGGCGCTGACCGCAATGGCCGCATTCGGCCTAACGCCAGAGCAGGTCTATCAAATACTCGGAATCGCAGGAGAGAAAGATTTCGGGATCGACCAGATCGTGATTGTGGGCGGGTTCCACAATGCTCTGAAAGAGGAAGAGACAACGGTTGAGAAGCTGCTCGCCGATGCTGGCGTCGAGGCCAAGCCAAAGCGCGCGTCTGGTTCCGTGGTGAAGGAAAAGACCGAAGCGAATGATGAAACCGCGCAGGAACAGGACGCCGACGAGCAGAAGGCGCAGGAAATCTTGGGAAAATACAGCCGCCTATTTGATACCATCGTTGCCGACCTGACCGACGCGCCGAGCGGCTCTGACATTGACGAGGTTGTTTCCCTCTACGGGCCGCAGGTTGAGAAGATGAAGTCCGAAGCCCCCGAACTTCACGAGCGCCTCGTGGAGACCATCGAAGAATTTCGCTCGGAAGCTGGCGCGGACTGATGACTGACAACCTCAAATCAGCCGTGCAGGAATATCTGCGCCGAGAGGCGGAAGCCAACCGCCAAATGCGCGGCGCAGATCACCAGCGCATCCTGGCTGAGGTTGCCGACAAATACGGCCTCGAAATCGACGTACTGACAGAGGCGGTTTTGGACGCCAGTTTTGCGGGGGCGATCTGATGGAAACCATCATCCTTTGCGGAGACACACAGCGCGCCCATGCCCATCAGCGCATTGATGCAGCGCCAGAGGATGCGGTTGTTACCATCAACGAGGCAGGCGAGGCCCGCACGAAAGCGCAGAACCGGCTCATCCATCGCTGGTTCGGGGATATTGCCAAACAGATCGGGGGGCAATCAGCCGCCGACATAAAGGCCGAATGCAACCTGACCTATGGCCGACCGATCCTCGCCCGAGACGATCCGGAATGGGAACAGGCGTTCGGATACATTTTCGACGCCCTGAACCGCCCCGCCAAATTGAAGGCCATCCGGGTTCTGGACGTTCCGTTCACGCGCCGGATGAGAGTCGCGCAACTTACCGAATACATGACCCAAATGCGCCGCGATTATGAGGAGGCCGGAATGCGCCTGACCGATCCCGAAGAGAAAAAATGGGGCGCGGGATGAGCCGACATGAATTCTCGGTCGCAACCAAAAAAGCCGCGTGGGAGCGCGCTGGCGGTATCTGCGAATGCGGTTGCGGTCAGCCATTCACCGACCACCCGAAAGAACGCCCCGAGTATGACCACGACCTGCCCGACTTTCTGGGCGGAACAAACGACCTGGAGAATTGCAGGGTGATTCGCGTCTGCTGCCACCAGGTAAAAACCCACGGTCAGGACATGACCAGGATCGTCAAGGCGCGCCGAGGTCAGAAGGACCGGGCCAACCTCAAAGCGCGAAAATCAAAAATTCCCGGATCAAAAGGGACCGGCCTGCGGAAACGCATCGACGGCACAGTAGTAAAGGTGAACGAATGAAACTCCCTACAACCCTCGCAATCCTGCTGATCGCAACATCGGCTCACGCAATCGACGTTTCCGGCCCGACTCCTGATCCGGAACCCGAACCGCCCGCAGAGGCACCCTCGCCTGCCGGTCCAGACAACAGCGATGGATCAACCGCCTGTGAGCATTATCCCACCGGTGAATGTCCGGGTGTTTGGGTCAACCCCGCGCCTGTGACCGATCAATTCTACGGAGGCAAGTTGTGACTGAACGCGGAATGAAAATCGAAAACCTGACACCGGAACAACAGGAATATTTGCCGGTTTATCGCGAGGAAATGAGGGCGCGCGGCCTGCGCCTGCAATGGGTCGGCGAAGAAGAAATCCGAAAAACCGTAGTGAATTTGTATGCCTCTTCTGGATTGAACTATCCTACTGTTTTTGTGTTTGACAGTCCTCTCGCGTGTCTAGCGGCGCGCTCCATTCTAAAGTCGGCATTGAAGGATAAGGGCCAACTCTGGGACCAACTCGGGGACCAACTCAGGGGCCAACTCGGGGACCAACTCAGGGGCCAA
>CAYGNB010000002.1:0-1820 GCA_964351135.1 uncultured Rhodobacterales bacterium
AGGCAGTCTTCGGTCAGGGCCAGCGCCGAGTCGGCTGGTGAGCGGGAAAGATTCATCGAGTTGAACCGGCGTGTTCCAAGACGTTTCCAGGCATTGCTGCTGGCACGCACGATGACGCGGAAAAGCCGGGGCGAGGCATCGCGCGCGCGGACCAGAGAACCGGCAAAGGGTGCGTGGATCAGATCGATGTCCAGATAGGGCCGCGGGGTCGTGCCCGCGATGACAACCACGCGCCGCGCCCGGTCAGGCATGATCGCACCGAAGGCGTAGGCATAAGGTGCCGACACTCCGTGGCTCGTGACCACAGCCTGTTGCGCGCCGATCTGGTCGAGCACGGCACAGATATCGGCACACATGCAGGTCAGATCGTCGGTTCCCTCAGGCGCCGGGTCCGTACCGCCAAACCCCGGACGGCCAATCGACAGCACGCAGAGGCCCGCCTGATGGAATTGGGCCTCGATCCGGGCCGAGAAGACATAGAGCGTGCAGTCGGGCAGAAAAATCACCGGTTTGCCCTGCGGGTCGCCCGACTGGACGACCTCGATGCTGCGGCCGCCCGTGGTCAGTACCTTGAAGAAACGGCGGTGGGGGTGCCGGGCGACGTCGGCGATCGGCACCACATCGGCCATGAACTGCGCGAGGCCAAAGGCCACGCGTACGAGCGCCGCCTGAGACGTGACGCCGAATTTCGCCATGACCGAATGCAACTGCGTGCGGACGGTCGAATAGCTCTTGGCCCGCTCGCGTGCGATATGGCGCAGCGAGGCACCGTTCAGAAAGGCGGTGAGGATTTCGGATTCGGCCTGGGTCAGGCCATAGGCCTCCTGGGCGGCCGCCCCGGCCTCGCCGGCCCAGACCGGGTCGATCACGAATAGCATGGCCTGCGCCCGTTCCGCGCCGCAGGGGACCACCGCGAGCGTCGCGCTGCGGCCATCCCCGGTCACCGCCTGCCACAGCCGCGACGGATGGTGGCCCGGCCGTGCGGGGTTGAGAAACCGGGCGATGGCATCGGCGAGCGGTCTGGCCGGCGTGAGATCGTAGCCGATCTTGTCGACAGGATCACCCGGATCGGCCGAGATGGAACGACGGGCGCGGAGGTTCATCGCCTCGATCCGCCCGTCCCGGCGCACGATCAGCGCGGCATGGCGGAACGTTTCGAGCATTCGGGCGAGATCGGCGGCGGCCGCATTTCCCGCCATCTGGCCGGCAATCGCGCCGAGCGCATCATCGAGGGCCGAGTCGATCCGGACCGCGTTCGCGATGGAATAGTCTGCCTTCCAGAGCCTTTCGAGGCTCTTCGGTGAAAGCGGGTCGTCGACCGTTTCGCGAATTGTTTCTGCGAGCCGCGACAGGATGTTGCCTTTGTCGGGCATCCAGCCCTCCATCCGGATCGCGGTACCTTACCACAATTGTCGTATGACACCGCAGCCGTATTTCTGCAGGCAGGAAGATATTGCAATTTCAGGAGTTTGAAATGTCAAGAATTGCCGTTTTCGCCATTTGTGCGATGTTGATTACCTGTGGTCCGGCAAGTGCCGCCGCTTCCGATATTCATCCCCGCCACACAGGCGATCAGGTCGCATCCAGCTATCTGATCGAGCTCATCCTGACCACCTGCAGGGAAATCGAGTGCCGGGATGTGTCAATGCTCTACAGTCCTTACGAGATGTCTCTCATGACCTGCATGGTCGTCGGACAGCGCGTGGCCGTAGGCTGGGTCGCGCAACATCCCGGATGGTCGGTCAGACGCTGGATTTGCCAGTTCCACGGTAAACGCGACGTTTCTGCGTGAAGCCTGCGGGCGTCGATCTTACCGCCAG
>CAYGNB010000002.1:1920-6794 GCA_964351135.1 uncultured Rhodobacterales bacterium
CACGGTAAACGCGACGTTTCTGCGTGAAGCCTGCGGGCGTCGATCTTACCGCCAGCGTTGTCCGTCAAGAGACGGAACGATTATCCGGCCGTAGCCGATGAAACTCGGGTGCGTTCAGACTGTCCCGTCTTTCTTGCGGAGCTGCCAGGCCGTCTTGACGACGATGGCAAGCACCACGATCAGGATCAGCACGACCGAAATCGCTGCGATAGCCGGGTCTATATTGTCCCGCAACCCCATCCACATAAGCCGCGGCAGCGTCACCGCATCCACCGACGTGATGAACAGCGTGACGCCGATTTCTTCCCAGGACAGGACGAAGGTCAGGAACAGCGCGGTCATCAGGGTAAAGCGGATGTTGGGCAGGATCACGCGGAACACGCGTGTTCCGACGCTTGCGCCCATCGACCGCGCGGCCAGGTCTATCCGCCGGTCCAGTTGCGACAGCGCGACCGAGACGAGAACCACGGCAAAGGGCGCGATCATCACCGAATGGGCCAGGGCGACCCCGGCCCATGTATCGTAGGCGACGATGCCGTTGATCTTTGAGAGCGTGATCAGGAAGAAGTAGAGCGTCAGGGCCGAAACGACGGGCGGCGCAACCATCGGAAGTAATGCAAGACCCATGAGAAGCCCGGCAAAACGCGGCTGAAGCATCCAGATGCCAAGCGCAAAGGCGGTGGCGAGCGTCGTCGCGGCCACCGACGCCACGACGCCGATCCGGATCGAAAGCCACACACCCTGCGCCCATTCGGGTTTTTCGATCAGGGTGCGATAGTGCCGCAGCGACCATTCCGCGTCCGGCACGGAAAGGTACCTGTTGGGCGTGAAGCTGACCGGTATGACCGCGATCAGCGGCATGATCAGAAAGACCGCGATCAGCGCGGCAAGGAGCGTAACGAAAATGCCGGGGCGCAGCTGGGTCATTTCGTGCCCGCCCTTGTCTGCCGCATCATGAGCGCGAGCAGTCCCCCGACGGTCACCATGAGGATCACGCTGATCGCCGCGCCAAGCCCCCAGTTCGGGCTCTGGAAAATGCGCAGGTAGATGAGTTCGGCGACCATGACGCTGCGCCCGCCGCCGAGGATGGCCGGTGTCACGAAGAAGCCGAGTGCAAAGACAAAGACCAGAAGTGCGGCGCCGAGGATACCGTTCCGGGTCATTGGGACAAAGACTTGCCAGAAGATCCGCGCCCGTGAGGCGCCCATGCCCCGTGCCGCCATCAGCACGCGTTCATCGACGGCGCGCATCGCGGTGGCGAGCGGGAAGACCGCGAAGGGGATGAGAAAATGCACCATCCCGACAATGACGCCGAATTCATTGCGGACCAGGGTCAGGGGTTCGGCGATGATGCCGAGCGATTGCAGCCAGCCGTTGACGATCCCGCGATTGGACAGAAGAGCCAGCCAGCCGAAGGCACGTGTCAGCACCGAAATCCAGAACGGGATCAGTATGCAGAGCTCTGTCACCAGACGCACCACCGGACCGCCGCGCACCCACATCAGCGTCAGGACATAGGCCGCCGCCACGGACGCGGCGGTGACGATTGCGCAGATGCGGACCGTCCGCCAGATGACGCTGAGGATCAGCGGATCGGTCAGGGCTGCCCTGTATTGGCCGAGGCCCGGCTCGGGCAAGGTCACGCTCCACTCCATCACCCCCAGAAAGGGAAAGACATAGGCTGCCCCCAGAAGGAACAGGAGCGGTCCGAGCAGGAGGATGTGGCGGACAGACATGTGCGTCTCCGGCAGGCGATGCCCCCGGATTACCGGGGACATCGGCGATATCAGGAAGAGATGATCTTGAGATACTCGTCGAGAGCGGCGCCGTAATTCTCTTCGTACCACGGCATGTCGAGCGGGATCTGCACCGCGAAATTCGCCGGATCCACGGGGTTGTAGCGGGCTTCCTCGGGGGTCAGCAATGCATCGGCGGCCGGGTTCGCCGGACCTTGGCCGAGCATCTTGAACATGACCACCTGCTTGTCGGGATCCTGCGCCGAGGCGATGAACTGCATCGCCGGGTCCTTTCCGCCGGGGTTGTTTTTCAGAACCGCCATGGCGCCGGGTGCGATCAGCCCCTGGTCCCAGATGAAGGCGATATCGCCGCCGGAATCCTCTTCGATCAGTTTCGCCCTTGTCGACCAGATCAGCGCCATCGACGCCTCGCCATTCAGAAGGATCGACTGGCTTTCCGAACCGCCGCCCCAGAAGGCAACGACGTTGTCCTTGAACGCGGCGATCTTGTCATGCGCCCGTTTGAGATCGAGCGGATAGAGCGCGTCGGGCGCCACCCCGTCCGCCAGCAGCGCCGCTTCCCACATCCCGGAGCCCCATTTGTACATCGCGCGCTTGCCGGGAAACTTCTCGGTGTCGAAGAAATCCGCCATGTTCTTTGGCGGGTCGTCTTTGAAACGGGTGGCATCGTAGGCGATGATGTAGCTGTAGAAATAGGACGAGGCAGAGTATTCCCAGCCGAACCCGTCGCGCATCTTGCCCTTGTCGACGACAGCATAGTCAATGGGTTCGATCATGCCCTTCTTGCCCAGGGTCTCGGCCGAGAAGGGATCGGCATCTACGATGTCCCAGGTCGGTTTGCCGCTTTCCTCCTGGGCCGCGATGGCACCTTCGGTCGGGCCCGAGCCGTCTTGCTTGACGGCGATGCCGGTGGCGGTGGCGAACGGTTTGCCATAGGCCTCGTCATAGGCCGTGCCGGCGTCGCCGCCCCAGTTCACGAACACCAGTTGCCCGGTCTCCGCCATCGCCGCGGTCCCCCGCAGGCCTAACGCCGATGTACCCAGAAGCAGGCCAAGGCCCATGCTGAAATCGCGCCGCGAGATCTGGCCGCGCTTCAGCCGGGTTTCGAGAATGTCGATGCAATCGCGTTGGAATGGTTCGTTCATCTTTGGTTCCCTGTGGTTATAGTTGGTTTAACCCGCCGGTTACCCAGCGTGGCCTCAGAGCAAGAATCCGCGCGACGCGGGCCAGGTGGCCCAGACGGCGGCACCGGGGGCAAGCCCCTCGGGCAGTTCGGCGGTCGGCTGGCTCAGAACCAGCGAAACGCCGCCGGGCGTTTGCAACGACAGTCGCGTTTCGGCGCCCAGATAGGTGACATCCGCCAGCGCGGCGGCGACGGCGTTCCCGTCCCGCGGTTCGGAGAGGGACAGCCGCATGTATTCGGGGCGGATGGCGAGATCGCCGGATGCACCGGCCGCCTCGATTGCGCGGCCCTCGATCTTGCCCGTGCTGACGGGCAGGATATTGATATCGCCCAGGAACTCGGCCACGAAACGGTTCGCGGGCTGTTCATAGACCTCGCGCGGATGCGCCAGTTGCTGGAGGCGGCCCCGCTCGAAGATGGCCACGCGTGACGACAGCGCCAGGGCTTCTTCCTGATCGTGCGTGACAAAGACAAACGTGGTGCCGGTTTCGCGATGGATGCGGCGCATCTCGTCCTGCATCTGTCGGCGCAGGTTCTTGTCGAGCGCGGAAAACGGTTCGTCGAGCAGTAGAACAGGCGGTTCGTAAGCCAGTGCGCGGGCGAGGGCGACACGCTGTTGCTGCCCGCCCGAAAGACCGGACGGGCGCTTGTGCCCGTGGCCCCCGAGCCCGACCATCTCGATGACCTCGGCAACGCGCTGCCTGACCTCATTCGCGCCCCGGTTCTGTACCTTGAGCGGGAAGGCGATGTTCTCTTCGACGGTCATGTGCGGGAACAGGGCGTAGCCCTGAAAGACCATGCCGAAACCACGCTTTTCCGCGGGAATCGCTGTCATGTCGCGCCCGTCGAGCGTCAACCGTCCCGCGCTCGGCGTTTCGAAACCAGACAGCACCATGAGAAACGTGGTCTTGCCCGACCCGGAAGGGCCAAGAAGCGTCAGGAACTCGCCCCTGGCAATCGTCATGGAAACGTCGGCCAACGCTGTGAAGCTGCCGAATTTCTTGGTGATGCCGGCGGCGCCGATCTCTGCTGCCTGAGTCACGGAACATCCTTGTCGGGGAAAGGACGAGGTTCCTTTCTAACGGCGAGCCTAGGGAGAGGGACCGCGCCTAGGCAATCGAAACTTTTTCCCTGGCTTGTGAAATGAAATTTGTCGACAGCTCAATCCTGCGGGATCTGGTCCAGCAGCCAATCGCGAAAGGCGGCCCCGGCCGGGTTGTCCGATTTCTCGGGCGGGACAACCACACAGTACGACCGTGGCGAGCGGATCGCGAGATCGAACGGGCGCACGAGCAGGCCTTCGTCCATCGCTTGCCGGCAAATGAACTCGTCACCCATGGCGACCCCCTGCGACCGTAGCGCCGCCGCATAGACCAGGTTCATGTCCGAGAACCGTATTCCGCGTTCCGCCGCGCTGGATGGCAGGCCGGCCAGATTCAGCCAGGCGTCCCAGTCGCGAAAGTCGGTCAGATGCAGCAGCGTCGTCTGCAGCAGCGCTTCGGGCGTGCCGAGCCCGTCGACGCGGTTGAGAAGCGCGGGGCTGCACAGGGGTGTGAATTCAAGTTCTTTCAGAAGTTCCACCTCCATCCCCGGCAGGTTGCCGGCGCCGAAGGTAATAAAGATGTCCACGTCGGGATTGCTCACGTCGTCAAGGCGGCGCGGCGTGATTATGGAGAGCGCTACATCGGGGAAGATCGCGGAAAAATCGCCGATCCGCGGGCAAAGCCAGTTCGAGGCGAACCCCGGTGTGCAGCTCACGTTTAGCGTTCCGGTGACACCGCGCGCAGCATTCCGCGTCGCCGAGCCGCTGATCACCGACAGGGCGCGGCGAACGTCCAGCGCGTAGGCGTGGCCCTGCAGCGTCAGTTCCACCCGTGTCCCGACGCGGTTCATCAACTGGAATCCGAGATCCCGTTCGAGAACGCGAAGCTGAT
>CAYGNB010000002.1:6894-16877 GCA_964351135.1 uncultured Rhodobacterales bacterium
CCGACGCGGTTCATCAACTGGAATCCGAGATCCCGTTCGAGAACGCGAAGCTGATGGCTCACGGCGCTCCGGGTGAGGTTCAGTTCTTCCGCTGCCTGCCAGACGGTACCGTGCCGGGCAAAGCTCTCCAGCGCGCGCAGGGCTTGGGTCGACGGGATGCGGGGCATGAGGGCTCCTGAAATTGCCGCACGGTAGCGCGCCGATAATTGCGACGCCAGCGAAAGGTGAAATCCATTTGCCGTTTGCGGGAAGAGGTTTCACTAGGCGTCCGACACCGCGCGCGTGTAGCGATACTGTGAAGGTCCGAGAATCCCCGTCCGATTTCCGCCGGACGGGCGCATGGCAAACGCAGGAACATCGGTCGTGACAGAACAACGTTTCAGCGCCGCGCAATCCACCGCCCTTGCGGCAATTGCCGCACGGCGGTCAGATCTGTCGGACTGGTGTGCGACCATTTTCGAGTTCGGCGAAACCGCGTGGCGCGAATATCGCTCTGCCGCCTGGTATGTCGAACGGCTGCGGGCCGAGGGGTTCACCGTCGAGGAAGGTTCTGGCGGTATGCCCACCGCCTTTTGCGCGGAATGGCGCAACGGCGACGGGCCAATGATCGGGATGTATGCCGAATATGACGGCATCCCCGGCAACTGTCAGGCGGCGTCGACCCGGCGCGAGCCGCGTAAGGGGCTGGGCTTTCAGGCCGGCGGGCATACCGATCCGCATTCCGGGCTTGGCATTGCCGGGCTGGGCGGGGCGCTGGCGGTCAAGGCGGCGCTGGAAACGCATGACCTGAAGGGCGGGATCCGCTTTACCGGCGAGCCGGCGGAAAAGGTGCGCGGATCGAAGCCCATCCATGCGGCAAAGGGCTATTATGATGGGCTTGCCGCAATCCTTTCCTTCCATCCGTTCTATATGCTGCCGATGTGCAATACCGTGCGCCGGGACACGCATTGCGGCGCGGGCTGGTCGATGGTCTACCGCTTCCTCTGCGATGCACCGGAACACTGGGGGCGAAATGACGGCGCCCCGATCCCGCAATCGCACAGCGCGGTACGCGCGCCGGGGGCGAACGATGCGCTGAACCTGATGTACACGGCCTCGAAGACGCTGAGAGAGTCGATGCTGCCGCATCAGGGTGGCTGGTCGCTGTCCGAGGCGATCCTTACGGCGGGGCAGGCGACGGCGGACAATCAGCCGGCGGGGCTCGCCGAACTGCAGTACATGCTGCGGGTGCCGACGCTGGAGATGGCCGAGACCGTGACCCGGGCGCTGGACCGCAACGCCGCTGCGGCTGCGGCAATGACCGGGTGCCGCTGGGAACGGCACTGGGTCTGCAAGTCGCGCCCCGGGCTCGCCAATCATGCCATGGCGGACGTGGTCTGGGAGGCAATGCAGGCGATGGGCGCACCCGTCTGGGACGATGGGGCCAGGGCGGCGGCGCGGGAAATTCAGGCAGAGCTTGATCTGGAGCCCATGACCGAGCCTTTCATCCCCGAGATGACGCAACTCGTCGACCCCGAAACGGCAGAGGCGATATTGCGCCGGGATCTGCCGCCGTCGCAAAGCCATTCGACCTCGGACGACTACACCGATATGTGCTGGCACGCCCCGACCGCGCGGTTCTACGTCGCCCGACCGGCGTTGCGCGCGCCCGAAGGATTTGCCTATCCCGCCTGGGTGATGAACGCGCTTGGCGGCATTCGCGCCACCATCGATCCGATGGTCGAACGCGCCGCGCAGATCCTCGCGTTGTCGGCCCTGCGGGTGATCGAGGATGGCGCGGTGCGGAAGGCCGCCTGGGCCGAATTCGAGGAACGCACCGGTGGTGGTGTCGGCGGTGCGGACTGGATCCCGCCCCTGTGCGACTACGATCCCCCCATCCATTTCCGCTGGCCGGAATATGTAACCACCCCGCGCGGACGGGACTGGTGGATTCCCTCCACCATGGCCGGCGCCTGACAAGGAGAGAAGAGATGAATGTGCAGACCGCTCCCGAGCCCTTCAGCCTGCAGCGCCGCAAACCGGGCGGCGGGACCAAGCAACTGACCCGCTGGGGGTTTTCCAACGAGACGGACCGGCTGACCGACGTGCTGCTCGGCAGCCCGGCGCATCTGCGTCACCTGGCGACGTCCAGCCTGTCGCGCAAGCATCTGAGGGAAAATCCCTGCAACGTTCAGGTGGCGCAGGCCCAGCACGCGGAGCTGGTTTCGGCGTATGAGCATTTCGGCGTGAACGTCCACATGCACGCGCCCGAACCCGAATTGCCGATGCAGGTTTATGCCCGCGATTCCAGCGTGATGACGCCCTATGGTGCCTTTATCACGGCGATGGCGAACTGGTGGCGGCGCGGCGAGAACTACGCGGCGATCCGCACCTACGAGACGCTCGGCATCCCGATCTACGACATGGTGACGGCGGGCACTTTCGAGGGCGGCGATTTCAATGTGATCGAAGAGGGCTGCGTCCTTATCGGGTGTGGCGGCGCGCGCACGCAGGAGGAAGGCGCACGTCAGGTTGCACGCTGGTTCGAGGACGAAGGTTGGGAAGTGCGACTGGCCTTCATCGACGAATACTATGTTCACATCGACCTCATGGTCGTGCCCGTCGCGCCGAAGCTGACGGCCGTCTGCCTGACCTGCACCGAACCGGGGATCGTAGAATGGCTGAAGGCCAAAGGTCATGAGATTATCGACGTGCCGTTCCAGGATACCATGGATCTTGGCTGCAATTTCATGTCGCTCGGCGACGACCGGGTGATTGCACCGACCTCGTCGCAGAGCCTGATCGGCCAGCTCAGGGCCCGTGGCTTCGAGGTGGCCGCAGTCGACATGTCCGAGATCTCGAAGACCGGCGGCGGCATCCACTGCATGGCTCAGGCGCTGAAACGGGAGAAATGACGAGACCCGGAACGCCGCGCATGTGGGCGGCGCTTCAGTCTATCTCGGCCGCTCCCGTTGTGCCCCGGACGATACACTCAAGCTCGCAGCAGACCGCAAAGGTGCTGGGCGTATCCGAGGTGATGTAGCTGGTGAACTTTTCGGCGGCGAGCGTTCCGATGGTTTCGGCCGGGATACGGATCGTTGTCAGGCCGGGTTCGACATCCGCCGACCCTTTGAAATCGCCAATCCCGATGATCGAGAGGTCCTCGGGGATTCTCAGGCCGATCTTCTGGGCGGCGTAAAGCGCGCCCTGAGCGATAACGTCGTTGCCGCAGAGCAGAGCCGTCGGGCGGGAGGGGGCTGCGAGCAAATCCAAGGCTGCCTGCTTGGCCTGAGCCACGCTGTAGGGGGCTTCGGATTTGCGGTCTTCGGGGACGGTTATGCCGTGGCCGGTCAAGGTTTCGAGAGCGGCGGACAGCCGATGCCGCGCGCGGTCGTTGCCAAGGGTATCGGGAAAGATCAGGCCGATGTCGCGGTGTCCCAGCGTCAGCAGGTGCCTGGCCGCCATGTGCCCGGCCAGCCGGTTGTCAGCGCCCACGCAGGGCAGGTCCGCGTCCTGTTCATAGTTCCAGATGGCCATCGCCGGGGTTTCCTGCCGTTCGATCAGGCGCATGGTGGCCTCGGAATGCTCCAGCCCGATCAGTGCCACACCATCCACGCGATGCTCCAGGAATTTGCGGATCATCGCGTATTCACGGTCGAGGTCATAGCCATGAGAGGCGAGCAGCAGGCTGAATCCGGTCTTGTCGATGGAATCCGAAAACGCCTGAATGACTTCGGAAAAAATAGCGTGGTTGATCGTCGGCACCACAAGGCCGATCGTCCCCGACCGTTTGCCATGCATCGCCTGCGCCGCGCGGTTGCGGATATAGCCGAGTTTTTCCACCGCCCGATTGATCTTCTTGCGAGTCGCCGGGTTCACCATTTCGGGGTGGTTGAAGGTGCGCGAGACCGTGGACGGAGAGACTTTTGCGGCCTTTGCGACGGCAATAATATCAACGTTAGTCTTTTGTGATTTCACCATAATTTTCCCTCTCCGGGCAAAAATTATGAAAACATTTGCAATACTATTTTCATGACCTACCCTGATTTGTCAACGCAGGTAAAAGCGCGATCTGATGGGTTGGGAGGCCCGGGATGGATTTCATATTTTACTTCGGGGAGGTGTTCTCACCGCTTTCGTTTCTACTGCTGCTCGGCGGCACGATCGGCGGGCTGATCCTGGGCGCGACGCCGGGTCTGTCGCCCACGATGGCGGTGGCGCTGCTCATTCCGTTTACCTTCCAGCTTGAGGCGGTGCAGGGTCTGATCCTGCTGGGCGCGGCCTATACCTCGACCGTCGCGGGCGGTGCCGTCAGCGCGATCCTGCTCAAGATCCCCGGCGCCCCCGCCAATATCGCGACCACGCTGGACGGCCATACAATGGCCAAGCAGGGCCACGGTGCACGCGCGTTGCAACTGTCGTTTCTTGCCTCGGCTGTCGGCGGCATTTTCGGCGTGCTGCTGCTGATCTTTCTGACCCCGGTTCTGGCGCAATGGGCGCTGGCCTTTGGCCCGTCGCACCTGTTCTGGTTGGCCATCCTGGGGGTTACGGTAATCGGCACGCTGGATTCCGCCTCGGTCGTCAAGGGGCTGCTTTCGGGTTGTATCGGGCTGTGGCTGGCCACCATCGGGTTCGACGATATCATGGGTGCACAACGGTTCATCTTTCACCCGGCGCTGGGCGGCGGCATCAACATCATCGCCGCGCTGATCGGGCTGTTCGCCATTCCGCAGGTGCTGACCATGTTCGCCATGGGCCGCCGCAGCGTCGGCGCCGAGGTCATCGAGGTGCAACGGCATTCGATCATCGCCGCGATGCGCGAACTTTTCACCCGTTCCCGCGCGCTGACGATCGGCACTATCACCGGGTCGATCATCGGTCTGATTCCGGGGGTTGGCGGGCAGATCGCGGGGCTGGTCGCCTATGACCAGACCAAGAAGTTTTCACCCGAAAAGGACAAGTTTGGCAAAGGGCATTCCGAGGGCGTGATTGCCGCCGAATCCGCCAACAACGCCATGGTCGGACCGTCACTGGTGCCGCTGCTGACCCTGTCGATCCCCGGCAGCCCCACGGCGGCGGTGCTGCTGGGCGGGCTGCTGATCCACGGGATTTTCCCGGGATCCGACCTGTTCGACAACCACCCGGACGTGGCCTGGACCTTTATCAACTCGATGCTGGTCGGCCAGGTGCTGATGTGCATCTTCGGCCTCTATGTCGCGGGTCTCGCCGCCCGTGTGGCACAGGTGCCGCAATCGGTCATGGCGGCCATCGTGCTGGCACTGTCGGTCTTCGGTGCCTATTCGGTGCAAAGCTCGATGGGCGACGTCTATGTCATGGCCTGTCTGGGCATCGGCATGTTCTTTCTGGAACGGTTCGGATTTTCCGCAGCGCCGTTGGTGCTGGGGCTGATCCTGGGGCCGATTGCCGAGGCGAATTTCATCCAGGGCTCGATGATCGCCGACGCCACCGTGGGCCGCGCAAACTACTTCATGTCCGGCGGGCTGAACCTGTTCCTGATCGCGGTCGTGCTGGCCTCGGTTGCCTATTCCGTGTGGATGGAACTGCGCCATCGGCGCTACACGACCAAAGAGGAGGCGCAGGCATGAACCGCTCTCAGCATATCTTCGGCTCGGGGCTTGTTTTTGTCGTGGCGATCTGGGTGACCTGGATCAGCTATACCCAGCAGCCCGCAGATGCCTTTCTGTTTCCGCGCCTGATCGCCACCGTCTTTGTCGTGCTGGCGGGCTGGACCTTTGGCAAGGCGGTGCTGGGGTTGTCCAAGGTCGGCTCAGGCGTGTCGCGGGCGCACTTCATCAACATGGCGCCGGGGCTGGCGGTGGCCCTGATCTATATCTTCTGGGCGGCCAAGACGCTGGGGTTCTACACCGCCACGGCGATTGCCTTTTTCATTCTGCTGTCGATCTACGATCCGGCGCCGCATTCCGAAAGCCGGACCTGGATCCGGCGCGGGGTCATCACCGCCATCTTCGTTGCGGTGATGTACGGGCTCTTCGCCAAACTGCTGAACGTCTACACGCCCAGGGAAATTCTGTTCTGATCGCGCGAGCTGCGCGCAAATATTGCAAAGGGAGGAAACCAAAATGAAACAACTGATGCTGGCGGCGGCACTAACGCTGACGGGTCTGGCTGGTGCGGCCATGGCCGACGACTATCCGGACCGGCCGGTCATGATGATGGTCAGCTATGGTGCGGGCGGCGCGACCGATTTCCAGGCCCGGATCGTCACGATGACGGCGGGCAACGAGGATGCGCTGGGAATGCCCATCGCCATTCTCAACAAACCCGGCGCGGGCGGGCGCGTGGGCTGGAACTGGTTCGCGACCCAGGTCGACGCCGACGGTTACACGCTGGCCGCTTATAACGTACCGCATTTCATCGCCCAGTCGATCGAGGGCGGTGTCGAGTATTCGGTCGACAGCTTCGAGCCCATCGCCAACTGGGGTGCCGACCCGGCCGTGTTCGTGGTCGGAAAGGAAAGCCCGTTCAACTCGATGGCCGATGTGGTGGCCTATGCCAAGGACAATCCGGGCAAACTGACGGTCTCGGGCGCGGGGCTGTTCGTCGGGCACCATATCGCGGCCCTGCAACTCGACAAGGCGGCGGGCACCCAGATGGCCTATATCCCGACCAAGGGCGGCGGGGCCGCGGCGATGAAGGCGGTGATTGCCGGTGAGGTGATGGGCGGCATCAACAACCTGTCCGATGCCTACCGCGCGCAGGAGGCCGGCAACGTCAAGATCCTTGGCGTCGCCGATCTGGAGCGCAACGCCTTCCTGCCGGACGTCCCGACGATGATGGAGCAGGGGCTGGAGGTGGACAACTCTTCGGTCAACTTCCGCGGCATCATGGTGCCCAAGGGCACCCCGCCCGAGGTGATCGACAAGCTTGCCGCCACCGTGCCCGAGATGTTCGCCAGCCCGCAGGTCGTCAAGAAGATGGAGGCAGGCGGATCGCCCATGCACGTCATGACCCGCGATGAGGTGATCGAGATGTGGGCCCAGCGGCAGCAGACGCTGACGGACCTGCTGGCCGGGCTCTGAAACGACACCTATCGGGGCGGGCCGGGTCCGCCCCGAACAACCGATCGAGGAAAAAGATGAACGCTCAGAACGACATGGCCCCCGAAATCGCCGAGGTGACAGCAATCGTGGCGCGGGCGCGTGCGGCCCAGATGGCCTATGAGGCCGGGGGCAGCCAGGCGCTGTATGACAAGGCGGCGCTGGCCGCGGGCTGGGCGATCATGGAGCCCACGCGCAACCGGGCGCTGGCCGAACTGGCGGTGCAAACCACCGGGCTGGGCAATGTGCCGGACAAGATCACCAAGAACCACCGCAAGACGCTGGGCCTGCTGCGCGACATTTCCGGGGCGAAGACCCACGGCATCGTCAGCGACGATCCCGCGACCGGAATCACCGAGATCGTTCGGCCCATCGGCGTGATCGGGGCTGTCGTGCCCTCGACCAATCCGGCGGCGACGCCCGCCAACAACATCATCAACGCGCTGAAAGGGGGCAACGCCATCGTGGTGGCGCCGTCACCAAAAGGCGTGGCCTCGTGCGAATTGCTGCTGTCCTACATCCATGCCGAGTTTGCCAAGCTGGGTCTGGACCCCGACCTTGTGCAGATGGTTCCGGCGCCGGGTTCCAAGGCCAAGACCCAGACCTTGATGGAAGCGGTGGACCGGGTGATCTGCACCGGCAGCCAGAACAACGTCCACCGCGCGCAGAGCTGCGGGACGCCCGACGTTGCCGTCGGCGCCGGCAACGTGACCGTGATCGTGGACGAAACCGCCGATCTGGACGCGGCAGCCGCCAAGATCACCGCCTCCAAGATCTTTGACAATGCCACGTCCTGTTCTTCGGAAAACGCCGTCGTGGTGGTGGATGCCATCTATGACGATTTCATCGCCGCGCTCGCACGGACCGGTGGTGCGCTGGTGCGCGAGGCGGATGCCGACGGTATCGTGGCACGGCTCTGGCCCGACGGGCATCTGAACCGCGCCGTCATCGCGCAAGACGCGGACAAGATGCTGGCCGCGCTGGATATGGCCGAAAAGGTACCCGAAGGCACCGAGTTTCTGGCAGTGGAAACCAGCGGCATCGGCCCGGACCATCCGTTGTCCGGCGAAAAGCTGAGCCGTGTTCTGGCCGTCTACCGGGCTGCGGATTACACCGGTGCCAAGGCGATCGCCGCCCGGATCCTGCACCATCAGGGGGCTGGTCACTCCATCGGTATCCATACGGCGAAAGACGACCGTGCGGTGGAGTTGGGGACGGAAATGCCGACCTGCCGGGTGATCGTCAATCAGGCCCATACCTTTGCCACCGGCGGCGCCTTTTCCAACGGGATGCCGTTTTCCCTGTCGATGGGCTGCGGCAGTTGGGGCGGTAATTCGATAGATACCAACCTCAACTGGCGGCATTTCATCCAGACCACCAAGATCGTGCGCGAAATCCCAGCGCGCGAACCGGAACTGGCCGAGATCTTTGGCGCCTATTGGGCGGAGGCGGGCCAATGATCGAGCCGCCCGGGGGAACCGTCCGCGACTGGCTGGACAGGCGCGCCAGCGAGGGCGGGATCGGGTTTGTGTTTCCCGATGGCGCAGCGGACCTGTCCTGGCAGGAGCTGTGCGGGACCGCCCGCACCATTGCCGCCGCGCTGACCGATATGGGCATCGAAAAGGGCGAGAGCATTGCAATCATGCACCCAAACGGGCGTGAGGCGCTCGAATGCCTGTTCGGGGTGCTTTACGGGGGGTTCCGCGCGACCATGATCAACCTGGTCGCGGGTGCAAGCGCGGTATCCTACGCGCTGCGGCACAGTGGCGCGCGGCATGCCTTTGTCCATTCCAGCCAGATGGAACTGTTCCGGATTACGGCCGATCCGGCCGTCATCTCTGTCGTGGACAGAGATGTGGTGGCCGGTGGTTCGCGGGCGGCCCTTCACGACGTGTCCGCCGGTGATCACGCCCTGCTGATGTATACATCGGGGACAACCGGCCAGCCCAAGGGGGTCGTTCATACGCAGGCCAGCCTGCTTGCCGGCGGCTGGACCACGACGCTGGCGCATGAACTGACCCCGTCTGACCGCGGGTTCTGCGTGCTGCCGATCTATCACATCAACGGGTTGTGCGTGACGGTGATGGGCGCGCTCATTTCCGGTGGATCGCTTGCCATGTGCGAACGGTTCTCCGCCGGCAGGTTCTGGGGCAATGCCGGTGCGTCAGGTGCCACCTGGTTCTCGGTGGTTCCGACAATCATCTCGCATCTTCTCCATTCTGAAAACGATCCCGATCCGGCCACCAAGGCGCGTATCCGGTTTGGCCGCTCGGCCTCGTCGGCGCTGGCCCCGGATGTGCAGCGGGCGTTCGAGAACCGGTTCGGGATACCGATTGTCGAGACCATGGGGTTGACCGAAACCGCCGCGCAGATCCTGTCGAACCCGTTGCCGCCGGGTATCCGCAAGATCGGCTCGCCGGGGATCGCCTATGGGAACGAAGTCGCGATCTTTGACACCGCCATGCAGCCGGTGCCCAGTGGTGTCGAAGGCGAACTGGTCATTCGCGGGCCGAATGTGATGCTCGAATACCTCGACAATCCCAAGGCGACGGCGGACAGCTTTGCCCCCGGCGGCTGGCTGCGTACGGGTGATCTGGGGCGTATGGACGCAGACGGTTACGTCTTTGTCACCGGGCGTCTGAAGGAACTGATCATCAAGGGCGGTGAAAACATCGCCCCGCGCGAAATCGACGAAGCGCTGTATTCTCATCCCGATGTCGTCGAGGCGGCGGCCTTTGGCCGTCCCTGCAAGAGTTACGGGGAAACGGTCGGCGCGGCGGTAAAGCTTCGCGACGGGTCGGCTTTGACCCCGCCGGATCTGCTGGCGATTTGCCAGGACCGGCTGGGTCGGTTCAAATCGCCCGACGAAATTCATTTTCTGGCCGAACTTCCCAAAGGGCCGTCGGGAAAGATCCAGAGAAACAG
>CAYGNB010000002.1:16977-23973 GCA_964351135.1 uncultured Rhodobacterales bacterium
TTTTGCAGCAGATGTTCCTTCATCAGCCGCGCGCAGTTGGCCGCGTCGCGGGCACACAGGGCTTCGGTGATTGCCTCATGTTCCTCCACGGCGGCGCGCCAGCGCTCGGGCGTCAGGTTGGCCTGATAGCGGGCGCGTTGGACCCGGTACGCCAGCAACTCGTGCGACTTGACCAGCGTGTCGTTGCCCGAGGCCCTGAGAATGGCCTTGTGGATATCCTGGTTGATGCGGAAATAGGTCGGCCTGTCGGTTCCCTCGTAGGACTGCCGAAGGTGTTCGGTCATGGTTCTGATCCGCGCCAGCTCTTCGTCGCTGGCCACCTGCGCGGCGAGTTCGCCTGCCAGAGCTTCGAGCGCCGCCAGAACGTGGAACACCTCGCTTCGCTCACCATCGCTTTGCCGGGTGATGACGGCACCGCGATGCGGGATCAGATCCAGCAATCCTTCGGCCGCAAGCACCTTGAGCGCCTCGCGCAGCGGCGTGCGCGAAACCTGAAACTGGTTGGTCAGGGCCTTTTCATTGATCTTTTCACCCGGCTGCAGCTGGCCCTCCAGGATCATCTGACGCAGCCGGTTGGTGATTTCGACGGCCAGCGCCGTGCGTCCGATGGGATCTGGCTTCAATTGGCTCATGCCGGGCTCTTGCAGGTCCTTATGCACGGTCGGAGCTTTCTTGTAACGCATTTCGGGACGCTCTGTCGAAAACTTCCGCGATATGCAAGGCGCGCCGGCCCGTGCCATCCGCGATCTGGTGGCGGCAGGAGGTGCCATTAGCCACGATCAGATCGTTGTTCGCCGCCTCCCTGACGGCAGGAAGCAGAGACAGTTCACCCATCCGGATGGACACATCATAGGTTTCGGCACCATAGCCAAAGGCGCCCGCCATGCCGCAGCAACTGCTTTCGATATTCTCGACCTCGAGCCCGCTGACCAGACCGAGCGCGCGGTTCAGGTCGGTCATCACGCCGGCGGATTTCTGGTGGCAATGTCCATGCACATGCGCAGCCCCGGCCTGTGCCGCCATCGGCAGGTCGAACCGGCCCGCTTCGGCCTCACGCGCAATGAATTCCTCGAAGAGCAGCGCGTTTTCCGACAGGGCCTGCGCCTCTTCGCCGGGTAGCAATGTCAGGAATTCGTCCCGCAGGGTCAGAAGACAGGATGGCTCCAGTCCGATCACAGGCACCCCGGCCCGGACATGGGGCAACAGTGCCCGCAACGTACGGCGGGCTTCGCTGCGCGCCCGGTCGATCATGCCCGCGGCCAGGTAAGTGCGTCCACAGCACAGGGGGCGGCGATCGGGTGGTTCGGCGGCGATCACCTCGTACCCCGCCCGGACAAGGACGTTCAGCGCGGCGCGGGGGATGTCCGGCTCCATCCAGCGGTTGAAGGTGTCGGTGAACAGCACAACCTTTTGCTTTGAACCCGCGGGCCCGGACCGCGCGACCTCCGCATCGCGGAAATAGTCGCGGCGAAAACCGGGCAGGCTGCGTTGACGCGCCAGCCCGGTGAGCTTTTCTGTGAGGGTCGCGAGAACCGGCACCTTGTTGCGCAGTGCAATCAGCCCGCGCAGAACCACGGCCAGACGGGCATAGCGCGGCATCTCGGCGATCAGCCGTTCGCGCAGACCGTACCCCATCCTTTGCCCGCGCTGGTACAGCACCTCGGTCTTCATCCGCGCCATGTCGACCCCGGTGGGGCATTCCCGTTTGCAGGCCTTGCACCCCACGCACAGCTTCATCGTCTCGGCCATCTCGTCCGAGAACAGCGCGTTTTCGCCCAGCCGGCCCGACAGGGCCAGCCGCAGGCTGTTTGCCCGCCCGCGTGTCACGTCCCGCTCGTCCCGCGTGACGCGGTAGCTGGGGCACATCGCGCCGCCCGCCAGCTTGCGGCAGGCCCCGTTGTTGTTGCACATTTCAATGGCGCCCTGGAAACCGCCACCCTTGCCCGGCCAATCGGACCAGTCGTGCCCGGTTTTCAGATCCGCAAAGCTGTAGTCCGGCGGATAGCGCAACAGCGTGCGGTCATCCATTTTCGGTGCGTGGACGATCTTGCCGGGGTTGAGACGGTCCTCGGGGTCGAAGGCGGCCTTGACCTCTTCAAACGCCGTCAGGATGCGCGGCCCGAACATCTTGCCATGGAACTCGGAACGGACAATGCCATCGCCGTGTTCGCCAGAGTGCGAGCCCTTGTAGTCACGCACCATTTCGAACGCCGCTTCGGCGATCTCGCGCATGGCGCGGACGTCCTGTTCCAGTTTCAGGTTCAGGACCGGCCGCACATGCAGACAGCCCTCGGAGGCGTGGGCATACCATGTTCCTTCGGTGCCGTGCCGGTGGAAAACCTCTGTCAGACGGTCGGTATAGTCGGCCAGATGTTCGAGCGGCACGGCGCAATCCTCGACGAATGAAACGGGCTTACCTTCGTCCTTCATCGACATCATGATGTTCAGCCCGGCCTTGCGCAGTTCGCCGATCTCGGCGGCCAGAGCCATGTCCCAGACCTCGACAACGCCGCCCTCCTGCGTCCCGCCCTTGCCAAAGCCGTAACCCAGGTCCGACATCGTGTCGGCCAGACGCCGCATGTTCTCCTCGTTCTCGGGCTGGCTGTCGGCAAATTCCACCAGCAGCATCGCGGCGGGCTCGCCGCGCACGAAGGCGTCGAGCGTCCGGGCGTAGATCGGGATCGAACGCGCCAGCCCGATCATGGTGCTGTCCACCAGTTCAACCGATGTGGGCCCCAGCGCGACAATTGATTTTGCCGCCTCCATCGCCCCGCGAAAGGTCGGGAAATGGCAGACCCCCATGACCCGTGTCTTCGAGGGCAGGGGAGAGAGCCTGATCTCAATCGCGGTAGAGACCGCCAGCGTCCCCTCCGATCCCACCAGCAGATGCGCCAGATTGATCGGCGTGCCGTTCGGCACCAGCGCATCGATATTGTACCCGCCCACGCGGCGCTGCACCTTGGGGAAACGGGCCTCGATCTCGGCTGCCTCTCGGGTGCCCAGGTCCAGCATCTGGCGCAGCAGCGCCTCGGGTACGCGGTTTCCGCTGCCGGGGCCGAAATCGAACGGGGTGCCATCGGCCAGAAGCCCCTGAACCCGGTCGACATTATCGCGCGTCGTGCCGTATCGCAGCGACCGCGACCCGCAGGAGTTGTTGCCGACCATGCCTCCGATACTGGCGCGCGACGCGGTCGAGACATCCACCGGGAACCACAAGCCGAGCGGTTTGAGCTGCCGGTTGAGATCGTCCAGTACGATCCCCGGTTCGACAACGGCACGGCGGCCTTCGACATCCAATTCGAGGATGCGGTTGAAATACTTCGAACAATCGACGATCAGCCCGGAATTTATCGTCTGGCCGCATTGCGAGGTCCCGCCGCCGCGCATGGTCAGGGGAAGGCCGGCCTCGCCTGCCGCATCCAGTGCTGTGGCCACGTCCTCGGCGGATCTGGCGATCACCACGCCCGCCGGCATGATCTGATAAATCGACGCGTCTGTCGAATAACGCCCGCGCGTAAATGCATCCAGACAGACGTCGCCCTCGATATCGCGGATGAGCCTGCTCCGGGTCTTTTCTTTCAACATGCAGGCCGTCCTCGCAAAAATATGTCTTGGTGCCTTGACAGAATATTGAATTCAGAATTCAATTCAACGAAATTCCAAAGTGCCCGGGGGGAAGGGCGCCTTGTCATTCTGGGAGGAAAGAACATGAGTGCCGGTCGCCACTTCCTGCAGATTCCGGGGCCGTCCAACGTGCCCGACCGTATTCTGCGCGCGATGGATTATCCAACGATGGATCACCGCGGCCCGGCCTTTGCCGATGTCGGTCGCAAGGTGCTCGACGGGATGAAGTCGATCTTCAAGACCGAGTCGCGGGTCGTGATTTACCCGTCTTCGGGGACGGGGGCGTGGGAGGCGGCGCTGGTCAACACATTGTCGCCCGGCGACACCGTGCTGATGTACGAGACCGGGCATTTCGCGACGTTGTGGAAGGCGTTGGCCGAGAAACTGGGGCTGAACCCCGTCTTTATCAGCAGCGACTGGCGTAGCGGGGCCGACCCGCAGGCGATCGAGACCCGACTTCGTGAAGACAAGACCCACGAGATCAAGGCGGTCTGTGTCGTACATAACGAAACCTCCACCGGCGCGGTGACGTCAATTGACAAGGTGCGCAAGGCAATCGACGCGGCAGGGCATCCGGCGCTCTTGATGGTCGACACGATCTCGTCGCTGGCTTCGGTGGACTACCGGCACGACGAATGGGGCGTGGACGTGACCGTTTCGGGGTCGCAAAAGGGCCTGATGCTGCCGCCGGGCCTGTCGTTCAACGCGATCAGCGAAAAGGCGATCAGAGCCGAGGAAACCGCCGGCCTGAAGCGATCGTACTGGAGCTGGAAGGAAATGGAAGGGCCCAATGAAAAGGGCTATTTCCCCTACACGCCCGCGACCATCCTGCTCTATGGGCTGAGCGAAGCCATCGACATGCTGCATGAAGAAGGCCTGGATAATGTCTTTGCGCGCCACAAGCGGCACGGAGAGGCCACGCGCACCGCCGTTCAGACCTGGGGGCTGGAGGTGCTGTGCAAGGTGCCGGAGCATCGGTCGCCCGTTCTGACGGCGGTGATGATGCCCGAAGGTCATTCGGCCGACAATTTCCGGTCTGTGGCTCTGCAGCACTATGACATGTCGTTGGGGAACGGCCTGTCGAAGGTCGCCGACCGGGTGTTCCGGATCGGCCATCTGGGCGACTTCAACGACCTCATGCTCTGCGGCACCTTGTCGGGCGTGGAAATGGGCCTGCGCGATGCGGGCGTGCCCTGTACTCAGGGCGGGGTTCAGGCGGCCATGGATGTTCTGGGCGGAAAGTTCAGGAGCGCGAAGGCGGCGGCCTGATACAAGACAACCATATCGCGGGCGGCAGGAGGAGGCCGGCCACGGTAATACCGGAGAAGGCAGCGGAAACCATCAAGCCCGGAGCCTTCGCGGCCGAGGTGAACAAGAAGGCTGAACGCCTGCTCATCGACGGTTGCGTTACGGCCGAAACCCTAGGGAGGAGAAGATGAAGAAGATCGTTATTGCGACTGCGTTCGCGTCACTGATGGCCGCACCGGCGATGGCTGCGGATATCACGTTGAAATTCGGCCATGTCGGAGCGCCCGGATCGCTGTTCGAAGCAACCGCAAACCACTTTGCGGCCTGTGTCGGCGACAAGTCGGGCGGCAAGGTCGAGGTTCAGGCGTTTGGTTCGTCGCAGCTGGGCAAGGACAAGGAGCTGCTGCAAAAGCTGAAGCTGGGCCAGGTGGATTTCGCCCTGCCGTCATCCGTCATGTCGTCGGTCGATGACGTTTTCGGCATCTTCGAGATGCCCTATATCATCAAGGACCGCGACCACATGCGTCGGGTTCAGGACGCGATGATGGATACGTTCCAGTCGGCGGCGCAGGAAAACGGTTATTATATTGTCGGACTGGCCGAGAACGGGTTTCGCCACATCACCAACAATGTGCGGCCCGTCAACACGCCCGCGGATCTCGAAGGGGTGAAACTGCGCACGCCCAATGGCGCGTGGCGGGTGAAAATGTTCAAGCAATACGGCGCCAACCCGACGCCAATGGCGTTCTCGGATGTTTTCACCGCGCTGCAGACCGGTGTGATCGACGGTCAGGAAAACCCATATGCCCAGATCGCGTCGGCCAAGTTCCAGGAAGTGCAGAAATACCTGTCGATTACCGGCCACGTCTACACGCCCGCATATATCCTTGCCTCGGACAAGCATTTCGCGGGCCAGCCCGACGACGTGCGGCAAGTCCTGACCGATTGCGCCAGCGAGACGCAGGATTTCACCTATGAAAGGGCGGCTGAGCTCGAAACCGAACTGCTCACCGTCATCAAGGACGCGGGTGTCGAGGTGAACGAGGCGGACAAGGATGCCTTCATCGAGGCGTCCAAGCCGATCTATGACGGCTTTGCGGCCGAAGTCGATGGCGCGCAAGAGATGATCGACACCGTCATGGGCCTGGCCCAGTCCGGCTGATCCAGGGGTCCCGGTCCGGCGGCTCTCGCGAGCGGGCCGCCGGATATGTGCCCAGCTTTTGTCCAATGACGCCCGTTACCGCTTCCGAGAGACCGCGACTGGTCGGGTCTCTGGCGAAAAGAAGGTAAAGATGACCATTTTCTCGCGCGCCGGCCGGTTCGCCAGCAGAATTCTGGAAAGCATCACCATCCTGCTGATGGTCGTGCTGACTGTGATCGTGATCCTTGCCGTGCTGGCACGACTGATGGGGCAGAGCTTTTCGTGGTACGACGAAGTCGCGGCGATCATGCTGGCCTGGATCACCTATTACGGCTCGGCGCTGGCGGCGCTGCATCGCCGTCACATCGGCTTTGACACGGTCCTGCTGGCTCTGCCGCGCAGGTTCAGAATGTTCGCCGTTCTCGCCGGCGAATTGCTGGTTCTGACCTTCTTTATCCTGATGGCGCGGGCCGGACTTCAGGTTCTCGAAGTGCTGGCCGGAGATCGCCTTGTGTCGCTGACCTGGGTGCCGGTCCAGCTTACGCAATCGGTCATCCCTGTCGGCGCCATCCTCTTCATTATCTGCCAGATCCTCAGCCTTCCCGAATACGTCTTTAAGACCTGGCGCGGGATCTCGCTGGAACATGCCGAGATCGAGGAAGAGGTCGAGGCCGAACTGCACAAGAACAACAAGGAACACGCCTGATGATGCTCGCCATTTTCCTGGCTTTGGTGGTGATGATCTGCATCAACGTGCCGATCGCCATAGCCCTGGCGCTCGCGGGTGTGATGGGGCTGCTGATGACCGAGGGTCCGGCGAGTCTCGTGACCATCGCGCTCGACATGTACGACGGCTCGACGAAGTTCTCGCTGATTGCGATCCCGATGTTCGTTCTGGCCGGGGCGATCATGAATGCGGGCGGGGTTACCGACCGGCTGATCAACTTCGTTTCGGCGATTATCGGCTTTATTCGCGGCGGGCT
>CAYGNB010000002.1:24073-34354 GCA_964351135.1 uncultured Rhodobacterales bacterium
CCGACCGGCTGATCAACTTCGTTTCGGCGATTATCGGCTTTATTCGCGGCGGGCTCGCGATGGTGAACATCGGTGTGTCGCTGTTCTTCGCCGAGATTTCGGGATCTGCGGTGGCGGACGTTGCTGCGATGGGGTCGATCCTGATCCCGCAGATGAAGAAACGCGGATATTCCAAGGAGCTGTCGGCGGCGGTCACCTCGTCGTCGGCGTCGCTGGCGATCATCATTCCGCCATCGATCCCGATGATCCTCTATGCGGCGTCGGCCAATACCTCTGTGGAACAGCTTTTTGTCGCCGGTGTGGTGCCGGGCCTTCTGGGGGCGGCCGGTCTCATGGCCGTCGCCTATATCTTTGCGCGCCGCTACAACCTGCCCACCGAAGACGCGTTCGACATGGCGCGCCTGCGCGAAACCTTCGTGGATGCCCTGCCGGCCTTTACCCTGCCGGTGATCATTCTGGGTGGCATCTTCGGCGGTTTCGTAACTGCGACCGAGGCCGCCGGGCTCGCCGTGATCGCGGCCATCGTGGTGTCGGCCTGGTATCGCGAGATCGATTTCGGGCATTTGCGCCGGGCCATGCTGGACGGGGGAATGCAAACCGCCGTGGTGATGCTTCTCGTGGCGGCCTCGGTGCTGATGGGTGGTTTCCTGACGCGGGCGCAGATCCCCCAGGAACTGGCCAAGGGCATCCTGTCGATCACATCGCAGCAGTGGATGATCCTCCTGATCCTGAATTTCTTCTTCCTGATCATCGGGTTTTTCCTGCACTCGGCCGCCGCTATCATCCTGGTGGTGCCGATCGTGATCCCGCTGATCAACGCGGTGGGGATAGACCCGGTGCATTTCGGGCTCGTCGTGACGCTGAACCTGGCGATCGGGCAGCAGACGCCGCCGGTGGCCTCGGTCCTGATCACGTCCTGCGCGGTGGCCCGCGCCAATATCTGGCAGGTGTCCAAGGTAAACGTCTGGTTCGTGGCCGTCCTGCTGGTCGTGCTCTTGCTGTGCACCTACGTGCCATCGATCCCGTTGTTCCTGGTCGAATATTTCTACAGATGAGGCGCTGATGACCGACCTGATGCATGAGATCCGCGGGCAGACATTGTGGATCACCTTCAACCGTCCACAGGCGCGCAACGCGCTGACTTTTGGCATGTATGAGGCACTGGCCGATCTGTGCCGCACCGTGCCCACGGACGGTAGTGTCCGCGCGGTGGTGCTGTCCGGCGCGGGGGGCAAGGCCTTTGCCGCCGGCACCGACATGACCCAGTTTCGTGCGTTCGAGACCGCGCAGGACGCCTTGGATTACGAGGCACAGGTCGATGCCGTTCTGGATGCCGTCGAGCGATGCCCGGTGCCGACCGTCGCGGCGATCAACGGGGCCTGCACCGGCGGCGGGGCGGGCATCGCCGCGGCCTGCGATCTGCGGATCGCCAGCGCCAGTCTCAGGTTCGGCTTTCCCATCGCCCGGACGCTCGGCAATTGTCTCGCTGCCGCGAACCTCGCGCGGCTCAGTTCGTTGATGGGCGCGGGCCGCGTGCGCGAGATCATCTTTACCGCCCGCCTGATGGATGCCGAGGAGGCACGGTCCTGCGGGCTGATTTCCGAAATCCTGCCGGACGAGGCCGCCCTGATGGAGCGCGCCGAAAACCTCGCCGTGCAGCTGGGTGAAATGGCACCTTTGACGTTGCGCGCGACCAAGGAAGCCATGCGCCGGACGCTGGCCGCCGCCCGAGTGGACGACGCCGACCTGATCGAACTTTGCTATATGAGCAACGATTTCCGCCATGGGCTGGAAGCATTCCTGGCCAGGGAAAAACCGCAATGGACCGGCGCATGACCGCCCCGGCCGGAACCGGCCCCCTGACCGGTATGAAAGTCATCGAACTCGCCCATATCATGGCGGGCCCGGTCTGCGGGCTGATGCTCGCCGATATGGGGGCGGATGTGATCAAGGTTGAAAAGCCCGACGGCGACGACAGCCGCCGTTTCGTTCCGCCCGACATCGCGGGCGAATCCGCCGCCTACATGATGATGAACCGCAACAAGCGGGGCATCGCGCTGAACCTGAAAATGCCCGATGCCGTCACGGCGTTGCGGCGGCTTTTAGCCGAAGCCGACGTTGTGATCGAAAACTATCGCATGGGCACGATGGAAAAACTGGGCCTCGGGTACGAGGACCTGCGCAAGGTCAATCCGCGTCTCATCTACTGTGAAATCTCGGGATTCGGGCGCACGGGCCCCTACGCGCAGCGCGGCGGGTTCGATCTGATCGCGCAAGGCATGTCCGGGCTGATGTCGATCACCGGCGAAGGTCCGGGCCGCCCCCCGGTCAAGCCCGGCGCGCCGATTTCGGACATCACGGCCGGGATCATCGGTGCTATGGGGGTTTCCGCCGCCTATGCCCGGGTGCTGCAGACCGGCGAGGGTCAAAAGGTGGATGCCTCTCTTTTCGAGGCGGCGATCACCCAGACCTACTGGCAATCTGCCATCGCGTTTGCCACCGGCACCGCGCCGGGCCCGCTCGGGTCGGCGCACCCGCTCAACGCGCCCTATCAGTCGTTCCGCACCTCTGACGGCTGGATCAACGTGGGCGCCGCCAACCAGCGCAATTGGGAACGCTTCCTCGAGGTCATCGGAGCGCCCGAACTGGGCGACGACCCGCGTTTTGCCAACAATCACGACCGAATGGAGAACCTGACGGCGCTGGAGGCCATCCTCAACCAAAGGCTCGCGACCGAAACGACGGCTACATGGCTCGAACGGATGGAGCAGGCGGGCCTGCCCGCCGGTCCGGTTCTGAACATTCTCGAAATGCAGCGCGATCCGCAGGCCCTGGCGCGCGATATGATCGTCGAACTCGACCATCCCGTCGCCGGTCCGGTGAAAACGCTCGGGCATCCGGTGAAGTTCAGCGAAACGCCCGCGAGCATCCGACAGGCCGCGCCGGTTCTGGGCCAGCACAGCCGGGAGGTCCTGGAGGAAGCGGGCTATGGCGGCGATGCGATCGACGCGATGATCTCAAAGGGGGCCGTGATAGCGGCGCGCATGTCATGACCCGAACCGGCACTGGTATCGTCGACGATCTGGCCCGTCGGCTGGCGGCCGCGCGGCGAGGGGGGCCGAAAGTCACCGCGTCGGCGGGTGCGGGCCTGACCCGCGCCGACGCGTTCGCGGTTCAGGAACGACTGGTCGATGCGTTCGGCCCGGTTGGCGGGTTCAAGGTTGCCTGTCCGCCGGATGCGCCCATTGTCATCGCGCCGATCTTTGCCAATGACATTCACCAAAGCCCCGCGACCTTGCCGATACCGGCCGACGAGCCGGTCGGTGTCGAAATGGAGTACGCGTTCCGTCTGACCGCGCCCATGCCTGACCTATCCGCTGCCGACTTCGATGCGCGCATGAGCGCGGCGGTCGAGCTGCTCCCGGCCTTCGAGGTGGTGGAATCCCGTCTCGCCGATCCAGAGGGGGCCGATCCGTTGCTCAAGATGGCGGACAACCAGATCAACGGGTCCGTGGTGCTGGGCGAGGCGTGTACCGGATGGCATGATTTTGATGTCACGCAAGCGGCCGGGTGGCTGCGGATCGGTGACGATATCCTTCTCGACGGACCCGCCCGGGTGCCCGGCGGTGACGCGTTCAGGACCCTGTGCAGGCTCGCACGCGCGCTCGGTACGCATTGCGGTGGCCTGCAGCCGGGGCAGGTGGTGATCACAGGTTCGCTGAACGGATTGCCGTGGGTTAGGCCCGGCGTCGCGGTCGATGGACATATCGACGGGCTGGCCGGGTTGAGAATGACGCTCGACGCGGTCTGACCGGTTCGGCCGGGCAGGAGGGGGGATCGAGACCACTTTCGCGCGCGCCGATCACCCTGAAGGCGGCTTCACGCGCGACCCCTGCGGGATCAGTGACGGTTGGGCATTCAGCGCATCGACCGAGAACCCGGCGAGTTTCTTGTATTTCTCGGCATGGGCCGCCAGTTCCGCGTATGGGATTACTTCGTCGATGTTCTCGAAATCGCCGCCACACAGATCTTCGACCCGTTGCATGATCGCGTCCGGGCCAGAGCCACGGTTGGCACGGACGATGGCAGTGGTGCGTGGCCGCATCTCGGCCTCGTAGGCGAATAATGCATCGGGCGTGACGCCATGGTCCAGCAGCCTGGCTCCGACAACGCGGGCATCGACGATGGCCTGGCTGGCCCCGTTCGACCCCACCGGATACGTCGGATGCGCCGCGTCGCCCATCAGTGTCACCCGGCTCTTGGTCCAGTTGTCCAGCGGATCGCGGTCCACCATCGGGTATTCGTAAACGACCTCGGCCCCCCGGATCAGCGCCGGCGCGTCGAGCCAGTCGAAACGCCAGCCTTCGAAATCGGGCAGGAATTCTGCGATGTCGGCGCTGCGGTTCCAATCCTCGCGCCGCCAGCCCTGCGCGGGATTGACCCGTTTTTCGGCAATCCAGTTGATTGTGGCTTTGCCGGTTGCCGGGTCGGGTTTCGAAATCGGGTAGGCAACAATACGCTGGGTGTCGTGCCCGGCCAGCGCCATCGCGGCACCGCCGAAGAAGGGCCTGGCCTGCGTCGTTCCCCGCCACAGGATCGCGCCGCCCCAGATCGGGGGGCCTTCGTCCGGGTTCATCTGCGCGCGGATCGCCGAATGGATGCCATCGGCGCCGACGATAAGAGCACCGGTTTCGCTGGCTTGCTCGTCGAGATGCAGCACCGCGCAGTCGCCATGGTTCGCGAACCCTGTTGCCCGCGCGCCTGTCACGACGCAATCCGCGCCCGCGCGGTTGCACAGGGTTTCATAGAGCATCATCTGCAGCTTTCCGCGGTGCACCGAGTATTGCGGCCAGTCATAACCCGCCCAGGTTCCGCGCGGTTCTTCCCAGATCGTCTTGCCCAGCCGCGAATAAAATCCGTATTGCCGTGTTTGCACGCCGATCCGGTCCAGCTGGCTTTCCAGCCCGAGATCGAACAATTCCCGCACCGCGTTGGGCTGCAGGTTGATGCCGACCCCCAGCGGGCGCATCTCGCGCACGGATTCATAGACCCGGAATGGCACCCCGATCTGGTGCAGGGTCAGCCCCAGCGTCAGCCCGGCGATTCCTCCGCCGACAATCAGAACTGTCATTGCACCTGCCCTCGGGTCGGTCGTTTAACGCGTAGCGCGGTGGTTTCGGTCTCGTTCACCGCACCGGTGGCGGTCAACACGACACCGAACAGGGTGCATGCCTGCTCTGGGTCGTACCGGCCCAGCCGCACGTCCTCGGCCACCGCCGCGGGATCGCGGGTGAACGGGTCGCCATAACCGCCGCCGCCCGGCGTGCGCACACGGACCCGGTCGCCCGGTTCCAGCGCGATATCCTGTTCCTTGGACAGGTGTTCGGGCGTGTAGGGCACCCCCGACCGCCAGACCGTGACCCGGTTCACCCCGCCATCGCTGCCACCCAGCGCGCCCTGCGGGCCGAACCGTCCGTGATCCATGACGAAACTGGCCTTGGCCTGACCACGCCGCAGCTCAACCTCGTAATCGAGCCCGAGCCCGCCCCGGTGATGCCCGGCGCCGCCCGACCCCTCGTGCAGCGCGTAGTGGCGATAGAGCACCGGGAATTGCTGTTCCATGATCTCGATCGGCGGCGCCTTGGAAATGCCAATGGTGGAACAGCCGTTGGCCAGACCGTCGTGATGCGCATTGCCGCCATAACCGCCGCCCGAGATCTGGTACATCACGTAGTCCCGCCCCCGCGCCGGATCGTGCCCGCCCAGGGCGAAATTACCGCTGGTGCCGGCGGGGGCCGCCGTCACCCGGTCGGGCAGGGCGGGGACCAGCGCGGCAAATACCGCCTCGGCGATGCGCTGGCTAACCTCGGCGGCGCAGCCCGAAACCGGACGGGGATAGCGCGCGTCGAGAAAGGTGCCGTCGATGCCGGTGACGGTCAGCGGCTCGAAGGCGCCCGCGCTCATCGGTACTTCGGGAAAGATGTGGCGCATCGCCAGATAGACCGAGCTGAGCGTGGTGGCGCGAACCGAGTTCATCGGTCCCGCGCAGGGTGGCGACGATCCGGCGAAATCAAAGGTCAGCCCGTCGTCCGTTCGCGTCACCGTCAGGCGGATTTCCAGCGGTTCGTTTACCACCCCGTCGCTGTCGATCCAGGCCGATGCGGCGTAGCGCCCGTTGGGGATGCGCGCGATGCAGCTGCGCATTTGCTGCGCGGCGCGGGTGCGCAGTTCGGAAACCGCGCGCGTCACGGTGTCGTCGCCGTAACGATCCATCAGTGCGCCCAGCCGGTCCTCGCCTACCAGCAGTGCCGCGGCCTGCGCCTTTACGTCGCCGATACGCTGTTCTGCCACGCGGATGTTCGAGCAGATGATCGCATAGATCTCGGGGTCCAGGTCGCCCTGCTTGAACAGACGCACAGGCGGCAGGCGCAACCCTTCCTGTTCCACAGCCGTGGCCGACGCGGAAAACCCGCCGGGTACCGCGCCGCCGGTGTCGGGCCAGTGCCCGGTATTGGACAGCCAGCAGAACAGCTTGCCGTCGCGATAGAACGGCATCGCGAACCGCACGTCCATCAGGTGGGTGCCGCCCAGATAGGGGTCGTTGACGATGTAGATATCGCCCGGCTGCGGCTGCGCGGCTTCACCTCGCGCGATCATGTCGATCAGCACACGGGTGGAATACTGCATCGTGCCGACAAAGACCGGCAGCCCCCCGGCCCCTTGGGCGATCAGCGCGCCGTCGGTGGCATCGTATATGCCGTCCGACCGGTCGTTGGCTTCGGCGATCACCGGAGAAAAGGCAGCGCGGGAAAAGGACAGGTCCATTTCGTCGCAGACCTGTTGCAACCCGGCCTGGATCACCGACAGCGTGACCGGATCGAGCGGCGCGGTATCACGGGTCATGGGGCCTCTCCGATCTCGATCAGGATATTGCCGTCGGCATCGCCGGTGGCGCGATCCCCCGGTTCGATCAGCACGGTGGTGTCGATCTGTTCGACGATGGCCGGACCAGTCAGGGCGAACCCGGCGGGCAGCAGGCCGCGGCGATAGACGGGGGTGTCCCGCCAGCCACCGGCGAGGTGCACCGCGCGGGTGCCGGTCTGCGCCTCGGACAGGGTCTCGCGGCGCTGGGCGGGGTCGATCAGCGACGACAGGTCCAGTTCGGCGCGTGCGCCGATTACCGAACAATTCGCATTGACCACAGCGGCGCGGATCTCGGGCAGATCGACGCGGAACCGCTGGCGATAGACCTCTTCGAACCGCGTGCGCAATGCGTCGCGGGTGATGTCCGGCCCGTCCAGTTCGACACGCAGCAGGTGGGTCTGGCCGATGAACTGCATGTCGAGGCTGTAGAGCTGCCGGATGCCCCTGATTTCGATGGTTTCCGCGCCGATCAGCCGGGCGCCCTCGGCGGCCTGACTGTCCAGCACCGCGCGCAGCCGGTCCATGTCGAGCGTATCCAGCGGGGCGTTCAGCGTGGTGACGAAATCGTGCCGCAGATCCGCCACCACGCAGCCGATCGCATTGGTGATGCCGGGCCGCGCGGGCACCAGCACGCGCGGGATCGCCAGTTCGCGGGCCAGCGCACAGGCATGCAGCGGGCCTGCGCCGCCAAAGGCGAACAGGGCGAAATCGCGCGGGTCGGCGCCCAGCGACAACGACACCATGCGGATCGCACCCGCCATGCGCAGGTTGGCCATACGGATCACCGCCTCGGCCGCAGCTTCGGCGTCCAACCCCAGCGGAACACCCAGTTTTTCGGCAAAGATCGCGCGCACCGTGCCCGCGTCCACGCCGCCCCTGACGGCGTTCAGCCCGGCGGGATCGAGCCGCCCGAGCACCAGGTTGGCATCCGAGATGGTGGGATCGGTGCCGCCCCGGCCATAGCAGATCGGGCCGGGATCGGCGCCCGCGCTGTCCGGCCCGACCTCGAGCAGGCCCGAGGCGTTTACCCGCGCGATCGAGCCGCCGCCCGCGCCGACCGTGCGCACATCGACCATCGGCACATGGATCGGCATCGCGTATTCGACCTCGATCTCGTTCGAGACCGGCGGCTCGGCGTTGCGGATCAGCGCCACGTCGGTCGAGGTGCCGCCCATGTCGTAGGTGATCAGGCTGGTTTGCCCTGCACGCCGTCCGGTATAGGCCGCCGCCATCACGCCCGACGCCGGGCCGGACATGACCGTTTTCGCGGCCTCCAGCGCGACCCGACCGGCGCTGACCATGCCGCCATTGCCGTTCATCACCAGCATCTCGCCGCGATAGCCGCCCGCGGCCAGTTCGCCGGTCAGGCGGCGGATATACCGGTCGAGCAGCGGTTGCACCGCCGCATTGGCCGCCGCTGTCACCCCGCGTTCGAATTCGCGGCTCTCCGACAGCAGCGCATGGCCCATGGTGATGTGATCGTTGGGCCAGATCTCGCGCAGGAGGGCGGCGGCGCGGCGTTCGTGATCCGGGTTGGCATAGGCGTGCAGGAAATGCACCACAACCGATTCACAGCCCGCCTCGATCAGGTGGCGGCCCGCCTGTGCCACCGCGTCCTCGTCCAGCGGCGTGACAACGGCGCCATCGGCGCCGATGCGTTCGGGCACCTCCAGCCGCAGGTCACGCGGGATCAGGGGCGTGAATTCGCCGGTCATGCCATAGGGCTGCGGGCGGGTCCGCCGCCCCAGTTCCAGCACATCGCGAAACCCGGCCGTGGTGATCAGCCCGGTGCGCGCCAGTTTGCGTTCCAGCACCGCGTTGGTGGTCGTGGTGGTGCCGTGCACGATCAGGTCGAGCGCGGCCAGCTCGCACTCGGCCGCCGAAAGTGCGGCCATCACCCCATAGGCCTGATTGTCGGGGGTCGTGGGCACTTTGGCCAACCGGACCGCGCCGGTCGCGGGGTTCATCTCGACAAGGTCGGTGAATGTGCCGCCTACATCGATGCCCACCACCGCGCCGGCCGTTTCGTTGCCCATGCCTGTCCCCGCATTTTCGTTGGTATACAAATGGTGCGGGCCGTGGCCGTGCTTGTCAACGCGCGACAATCGTGGCGACCGCAGTCACCGGTTCGTCGCCGACGACATAGGCGCGGTGGTCATTGGTGTTCAGCGTCACCCGTACCTCGTGTTTGCCGGGGGGCAGCGGGCCGATCCGGGCAGTGGGTTCGTAGAGTCGCTGCAGCTTCAGCCCGCCCACATAAAGATGCCCGTGCCCGGTTCCCGGCACATGGGGGCCGTCCGCCAGATCGGGCGCAAAGGTGAAATCCTCTGCCTGGACCTCGACGATCCAGCCGTCGCCGTCCTCGTGCAGCGCGAGCGAAATCGCCGGGGCCGGTTCGCCTTCGCCAACCCGGCAGATGTCGCCCAGCCCGAACAGACCGTAGTCGCCGGCATCACCTCGTTGGGTCGGCGCCACCAGCCGCGCCCGCGTACTGATTTCGCCCGCCTTTTCGAATCTCAGTGTGACCGGGATCATCCGCCCGTCGTCGAGCGATCCGCCGACGCCATCCATGCGGATATGCGCCCCGTCGGGTCCAAGCGTCACCATGGTATCGCCGGGGATCGGCAGACCGGCATCGGCGACGGCGGACTCGAGCCGCGCCCGCTGTGCAGCGATCGACCGCACCGCAACGATCCGGTCGGGACCGCCCCGGTTGACCACGTTGAGAAACACCGCCACCCGGCCGGGTTCGCCCACCACCGGCGCGGCCGTGGCTTGGGTGAGCAGCAGGTCAGGTCCGCTCCGGCGGGCTATCACCACGACGGCGGCCATCGCCATTGCCGTCAACACGATGGCAATAAAGGCCGATTTTATGTGTCTGGTGTCTTTCATCCCCTCCCGGTCCGGCTATTGTCGATTTTCATGAGCATCCCTCATCCCCGTGCCGTGTTCAAGCGTGCTGCCGTGGCAACTGCCATTGCCGTCTGTTCCGGCGCGCCCGCGCGCGCCCACGTGTCGGAGGGCGGGCTGGTGTTGTTGCTGCCGACGGACATCTACATCGCCGCCGGCGTGGCGGTTGTCGCCGCCACCGTGGCGCTGCTGGCCCTGCTGCCCGCCGGCGCGATCAGTACACTGTTTCAACCGCACCGGCTGGCGCGTGGCCGGGCCGGGGCAAGGCGCGGTCGTACCGGGCGCATGGCGATGAACTGGGCGGGGTTTGTGGTGCTGGTGGCGCTGATCTGGACCGGGTTGACCGGCCCGCGCGATCCGCTGGCCAATCTGCTGCCGCTGGTCGTGTGGACGGTCTGGTGGATCATGCTGGTCACGCTTCAGGGGCTGGTGGGGGATTTGTGGTCC
>CAYGNB010000002.1:34454-35510 GCA_964351135.1 uncultured Rhodobacterales bacterium
GCCGTGGCCGGATCGGGTTGACCGGCTGGCAACTGGCCGCCGGTCGCGTGCCACCGGTGGGGCTGGCGCTGTTCACGCTGCTGATGCTGGGCAGCGGCAGCTTCGACGGGCTCAACGAAACCTTCTGGTGGTTTGCCCGGATGGGGTGGAATCCGCTGGAGTTTCCCGGCCGTTCGGCGGTGATCGGGCAGACGCTGGCGGGTTTGGTCGTGGCCAATCTGGTGCTGGTGGCCGGGTTCGCACTGGCGGTGCGCGCGGGGCTGGGGCTGGCTGGTGGCGGCAGTTTTCGCCGCGCCTTTCGGGCGCTGGCGCCGTCGGTACTGCCGATTGCGCTGGGCTATCACCTGGCCCACTACCTGACTTCGTTTCTGGTGGATGGACAGTATGTTCTGGTCGCGCTGAACGACCCGCTGGCCACCGGCGCGGAATTGCTGGGTATGGGTGAAACTTATGTCACCACCGGATTCTTTAACACCAGGGCCAGCGTGCGGATAATCTGGCTGAGCCAGGCCGGGGCGGTGGTTCTGGGCCATGTTCTTGCGGTGCTGCTGGCCCATGCCATCGCGCTGCGCGAATTGCGCGATCCCCGCCGGGCCGCGCTGAGCCAGGTGCCGCTCGCCGCCATGATGGTTCTTTACACGCTGTTCAGCCTTTGGTTGCTGGCATCGCCACGCGGGATATGATCCGACCGGGCTGCCGGGGACTGGGGGCTGGACAAGACCGGCCCCGGTTCGCACACTCATGGCAGGACAGATGGCCCGAAGCGGCCCTGCGATGTCGACCACCAGGGGGATACGAGATGACCAAGACCACCACCGCCACGACCCGCCGCGGCGCGCTGAAAACACTGGCGGCGGGTGCCGGTGCCGCCAGCCTGCCGCTTTGGGCACGTTATGCGCAGGCCCAGACTTCCGAGCCGATCCGCGTCGGATTCCAGGTCCACCGGACCGGCATCGGCGCGGCCTATGGCCGTTGGTACGACCGCACCACCCAGGCGGCGGTAAAGATGATCAACGATGCGGGCGGTATCAACGGGCGGATGATCGAGATCGTGGC
>CAYGNB010000003.1:0-11238 GCA_964351135.1 uncultured Rhodobacterales bacterium
GCGACCCGTCCCCGCAAGCTGCGCAGGTGGTCCGGCAGATCCCGTGCCGACAGTGCGGCCTCTCGCACCAGCCGGTCGAAATGGCTGGTGAAGGTTTCGATCCGGTCGCGATCGCGGAACGCCAGATAGTGCCCGCCCGCGTAGAAGACGCACAGCAGCGGGCCGAAAATGGTGATCGGCGCGGAATAGAGCCGCTTGGCGTCGAACAGGTAGAGCCGCAGCCGTGGATAGAGCTGTTCGCTCAGCGCCGCCAGGCGGTCCAGCTGCTCGGCCCGCAGCGCGGCGGGCAGCCCGGCATAGTACCCCGTGCCGTCGGCAAAACTGGCCAGCTCATAGGCGGGCAGGGCGATTTCGTAATCCGACTGTGCCCGCCGCATCCAGCTCAGCCGGTCCTCGGACGCGCCGATGGCCTGATCGGCGGTGCGGCCCAGATGCGGCTTGTATTCCCATTCCAGCAGCGCGCGGGTCTTGAGCATGTCGGGCAGGGCGGCGGGCACATGCCGGATCTTGTAACCGGCGGCCTCCTTGTGCCAGTCGAAAATGCGCTGATCGACCAGCGCGCGGGGGGCTTCGGTCAGGCTGAGGCTGGCCGACAGCAGGTCGGCGGCGCTCTCGGGGCGGTCCGACAGGCCCAGCAGCCAGTCCGCCGACACACCAAGCGCCGAGGCACAGGCGCCGACCACATGGGCGTTGGGCAGGCGCGCGCCCTCATCGCCCAGCAGTTGCGAAACCGTCGACCGGTCCACCCCGATGGCGCGGGCCAATGCGCTCTGGTTGCTGCGGGCCTCCTGCATGGCACGGGCCAGTCGGGTGCGAAACTGCGCAGCGCGCTGCCGTTTGTCGATTTTATCCGCCATATAGTGATAAATATCACTTTTGTCGAATTTTGTTAATCATATTCAGAATACTCAAATCTTCGGCCCGCCGCTAATCGAAAGAAAAGCAAGAGGAGCCGCATGGAAAGCCGGGTACGTTCAGTGGTCAAAGCGGTCATCTGGACCCTGATCGGGTTGATGATGATGACGCTGGTGGGGTTCGTGGCCACAGGATCGGTGGCGTTGGGCGGCACCATGGCGGCGGTCAACGCCGTGCTGGGGATGCTGTGTTATCTCTTGTACGAACGGATCTGGGCGCATGTCCGGTGGGGGCGCGATGTCTGAGATCGCCACCCCGACAGTCGCGCTGCCACGCGGGCCGGAATGGGGCACCTTCGCGCTGATGATCGGATGCTATGCGGGTTGGGGCGCGGTGGTGTTCGGGCTGGCGGCCGTATCGGTCTGGCTGGCGATACCGGTGGCGGCAGTGCTGGGCGCGCTGCATTCGTCGCTGACCCACGAGGCGCTGCACGGTCACCCGTTTCGGACGCGCTGGCTGAATGAGGCCGTGATGGCCTTGCCGCTGACGCTGTTCATTCCCTATGGCCGGTTCCGCGACCTGCACCTGGCGCATCATCGCGACGAGAGCCTGACCGACCCCTATGACGATCCGGAATCGAATTACATGGACCCGGCCGTCTGGTCGCGGCTGCCGGCATGGTTGCAATGGGTCCTGCGCTGCAACAACACGCTGGCGGGGCGTGTCCTGTTTGGTCCGCTGATCGGACAGATCCTGTTCATGGCCGGGGACTGGCGTGCGGTGCGTGCGGGCGATCGGGCGGTGCTGCGGGCCTGGCTGCTGCATATTCCCGGCATGGCGGCCGTTCTGGCGCTGGTGGCGCTGTCGCCAATGCCCGTCTGGGGCTATATTCTGGCGGCCTATCTGGCGCTGGGTATCGTCAAGATCCGCACCTTTCTGGAACACCGCGCGCATGAGGCCGCCCCGGCCCGCACCGTGATCGTCGAGGATCGCGGCCCGCTGGCTTTCCTGTTCCTGAACAACAACCTGCATGTGGTGCATCACACCCATCCCGGTGTGCCGTGGCACCGGTTGCCCGCGCTTTACCGGGCGCACAAGTCCGATTATCTGGCGCGAAACCGGGGCTATGCCTACCGGTCCTATGCCGAGGTATTCCGGCATCACCTCTGGCGGGCGAAGGACCCGGTGCCGCATCCCCTCTGGCCGCGCCGCTGAATTGCCGCCATAGAAGGGGCCATGTCGCTTTGGATCCCCGTTACGCTGGCCGCGGCCAGTTTTCAGACCGTGCGCTTCATGCTGCAGAAGTCGCTGGCCACCGTCAGGTTGTCGCCCGCCGGTGCGACCTTTGCGCGTTTCGCCTATTCCGCCCCCTTGGTGCTGGCGGGTCTGGCGGTCTATCTCTCCGCCACCGGGCGCAGCCTGCCGCCGCTGTCGGCTGCGTTCTGGGTTTTTGTGGTCATCGGCGGTACCGCGCAGATCCTTGCGACGATCTGCGTGGTGGCCCTGTTCAAGCAGCGCAATTTCGCCGTCGGCATCACCTTCAAGAAAACCGAGGTCATCCAGACCGCCATCGTCGGGTTGCTGGTTCTGGGCGAGGGCGTCAGCGCACTCGGGCTCGGCGCGATCCTCGTCGGGCTGGCTGCGGTGCTGTTGCTGTCCAAACCACCCGAAGGCTCGGGGAAGTGGTGGGCGCATCTGACCAATCGGGCGTCGCAGCTGGGGCTGGGATCGGGCGTTCTGTTCGCGTTTTCGGCGGTCAGTTATCGTGGCGCCTCGCTGCAACTGGGCGATCTCGAACCGGCCTTCCGCGCGGGCATCACGCTTGCGGCGGTGGTCACGTTCCAGATGCTGTCGATGGGGCTGTGGCTGGCCTGGCGGGACCGGGCCGAACTGGCCGCGGTCTGGGCCACCCGGCGTACCGCCGTGTTTGTCGGTCTGACCAGCCTGTGCGGGTCGTTCTGCTGGTTCTGGGCCTTTACCCTGCAGAACGCCGCCTATGTGAAGGCGCTGGGGCAAATCGAACTGGTGCTGAGCCTGCTGGCGTCGCTGCTGTTCTTCCGCGAACGCGTGACCGCGCGCGAAATCGGCGGCATGGCGCTGCTGGGGCTGTCGATCCTGCTGCTGGTGCTGGCGATCTGACCCCGGCGGCGATTGCCGCCGGTCAGGGGTGATCGGGCATCGGCGTCCCGCGCAGACGCAGGAACAGGCTGGCCTCATCGTCATTGCGGAAGAACGGCACCGACGCCGGCGGCGTTGTCTCATTCACGCGGGCTTCGATCTCGGCCAGAACCACTTCGGTGATAAAGGGCAGGTCAAAGCTGCGCGCGTCGCGCAGCGGCACCCATTGCAGATGCGACAGTTCGTCCGAGGCATGGGTGAAATCGTCGAGATCGCCGCTGATATCGCCGGCATCGACGAGGAAGAACCGCGCATCGAAGCGACGGGGGCGGCCCGGCGGGGTGATGGCGCGGAACACGAACTGCAGCCTGTCGGCCGCAGGAATGTGGCCGGTGGCGGCATAGGTCCGCCAGTCGGGCGGCACGATACCGGACCAGGTGCCGGGGCGCCCCAGCACCAGCCCGGTTTCCTCCCACAGTTCGCGGATCGCGGCCACGGCCAGCGCGTGATGCAGGTCTTCCATGGCATCTTCGCGTATCCGCGACAGGCAGGGATCGGGCAGGGGGGTGGCCAGCGGCACGACGGCGTCCTCGGCGTCGACCGCGCCGCCGGGAAAGACGAACTTGTTGGGCATGAACGCGGCTTTGGAGCCGCGCTGCCCCATCAGGATCGCGGGATCGTCCAGCCGGTCGCGCAGCACGATCACGGTGGCCGCGTTGCGGATCGCTGTCTTGTCGATGGTGGTGTCGGTGTTGCTGCTCATGTGCCCTCGCGTCGGTTGCGAAGGGTCACGCGGATTTCCCGAACCCGTGCATCTGCCGCGCCCACTGGAACCCGACAACAGCGCCCTTCAGCCTCGGCAGAAGGTAGAGCGAGAGACCGACGCAGCCAACCGCAAATATGGTGAACAGCGTCAGCGGGTCGGGGCGCCAGGTCACAAAGGTGATGTGCAACAGCGGTGCCATCAGGTGGCCGACGACCAGAATGGTCAGATAGGCCGGTCCGTCATCGGCGCGGTGGTGGTACAGCTCTTCGCGGCAGACATTGCAGGTGTCGTTCACCTTCAGATAGCTCTTGAGCAGCGGACCGCTACCGCAATTGGGGCATTTCCGCCTCCAGCCACGTCCGATCGCGGGCCAGACCGGCCGCGCGCCATCCGCATGATCACCGACGTGATCGTGGGTTTGTATATCTGACATTCCGGGTCCACTCCTTGAGTCGCCAAGATGGTCGCAAAAACGGCTCAGGAAAAGAGGGGGCGTTGCCGTTGCGGCGCCATGTCGCAAATAGCTGTCCCGCGAAGTCATGTTTTGCGGAAAATGCACTTTGTCGAAAAAACCGCGACGGAAATGGTTACGGGCGGCGTTTGAACAGTATGATCGGCGGCACGGTGTCGTCGGCAAAGAGGAGTTCAGGCATGAAAACCCATCTGTTTCTCAGCGGCATCGTCGTCGCCGCCACTGCACTGACCGCGGCCCAGGCAATGGCCGAACGCGGGCAGCAGGGCCACCATCGTATGAACGATGTGAGCTTTACCGAGCTCGATGCGGACGGGGACGGTGAAATCACCCGCACCGAAATGACCGCTTTCGGCGAGGCCCGGACCACGGAACGGTTCCAGGAAACCGATACCGATGGCGATGGCGCGCTGAGCCAGGCGGAACTGCAGGCGGCGATGGCCAAGAAGGCCGAGGAGCGCGCCGCGCAGATGATCAAGCGGATGGACAAGAATGACGACGGCCAGTTGACCCAGGACGAGATGAAACCGCCCCGGCGCGCCGGGCGGATGTTCGACCGTATCGACGCCGATGGCAGCGGGGGCATCTCGCAAGAGGAATACGACGAGGCCCGGTCTCATATGAAGAACCGCAAGCACCGGCGCGGCGACAAGGCCGGAGACAAGAACTGAGTGGGGGCCGCATGGCCAGACCTGACCGCGCGGCGCGATGCCGCCCGAGTTGAACGCGCCTGCGGATATCGATGCCGCGCTGCTGCAAAGATTTGCGCGGGGCGACGCCCGGTCGGCACAGGTGCTGACCGGGCGGCTGACGCCGCGTGCCTTCGCGGTGGCGCTGCGGATGCTTGGCGACCGCGCCGAAGCCGAGGATGTGGCGCAGGAAGCCATGCTGCGGCTGTGGCGGATGGCGCCGGACTGGAAACCGGGGCAGGCGCAGGTGTCCACCTGGTTGCTGACGGTGGTGATGAACCTCTGTCGCGACCGTCTGCGGCGGCGCGGGCGGGTGCAGGTGGGCATCGACGCGGTGCCCGATCCCGCCGATCCGGCGCCGTCCGCGCCGGAGAGGCTGCAGGACGCCGAGCGTGCCGAGGCGCTGCAGGCGGCGCTGATGCGCCTGCCCGAGCGCCAGCGCCAGGCGGTGGTGCTGCGCCATATCGAAGGGTTGCCGAACCCGCGGATCGCCGAGATCCTGGAGATCTCGGTCGAAGCGGTGGAAAGCCTGACCTCGCGGGGGCGGCGTGCGCTGTCCGCGATGTTGGCGGGGCGGCGTGCTGAACTGGGGTTTGCCGATGACTGACCGACAGAATGATTTCGATCTCGACCGGTTCTGGGATGCGGCGCGCCGCGAGGCGCACGACCTGCCCGACGGTCTGGCCGACCGCGTGTTGAAAGACGCGCTTGCCGTTCAGGACGCGCGACGGGGCGGTCGTCACAGCGGTTGGGGCAACTGGTCGGCCGCCGCCGGGCTCGCCGCGGCCTGCGCGGCCGGGTTCTGGATCGGATTTGCCCCGCCGCAGAACCTGCCGGACCCGGCCAGCCTGTTGTCATCGGACGATGGCATCAACCTGCTGGCGCCTGGCGAGATGACCTTTGCGATGCTGGAAGACGAACAATGAGCGATTACGACGACCTGAAGAGCCGCCGCTGGCCCTGGCTGAAGATCGCGCTGGGGGTGTCGTTGGCACTGAACCTGGTGGTGGCCGGGGTGGTGATCGGTGCGGTCGCCCGCCACGGCGGCCCCGATCCGCGTCGTAGCGAACCGGTCGGTGCGGCGCTGTTTCGCGATCTCCCGCGCGAGGACCGGCGCGCGATGTGGCGCGCGATGAACGGGGCCAAGCGGCCGGACTGGCGGGCGGAACGGACCGAGATTGCAGCCCTGTTGCGGGCCACCCCGTTCGACGCCGCCGCGCTGGGCGAATATCTGGACCGGCGCCAGCAGGACCACGCCGAGCGGTTGTTGCTCGTGCGGAAAAAATGGCTGGAGCGGGTTGGGGCCATGACCGATGACGAACGCGCCGCCTTTGCCGAGCGCCTGGAAAAGCCGCGCAAGAAACGGAAGGGCGACCGGAGCTGGAAGCCGCGCGACCAGCGCCCGGAATGATTCCCGCGCAGATCAGGCGGCGGCGCGGAACAGCGTGACCTGATTGCGGCCCGCCCCCTTGGCGGCGTAGAGCGCCCGGTCGGCCTGTCCGATCAGGGCGTTGACTGCCGCGATTTCACCGGTGCCGGGGGGCGCAATGGCGATGCCGATGCTGGTGGTGACCCGGATCGGTATGCCGTCGGGACCGGCATCGAAGGGGCGGCCGTCGATCTGGCGGCAGAGCCTGTCTGCGGCCAGCACCGCGTCGGCGCGGTCGACATCCGGCATCGCGATCAGGAATTCCTCTCCGCCCACACGCGCGATCATGTCGGCGGGGCGCAACTGTCCACGCATCCGCCGGGCCACTTCGATCAGGACGGCGTCACCGGTCGGGTGGCCATACCGGTCGTTGATTTGCTTGAAATGATCCAGGTCGGCGACCATTACCGCAAAACCTCGGCCGTTCCGGGCCGCCTGGCGGGCGATGCCTGCCAGTTTGGGCAGGGCATAGCGGCGGTTGTGCAGCCCGGTCATCGGGTCGAGGAACGCGGCCTGCAGCCCGTCGCGCAGGCTGTCGCGCAGCCGGTCGGATCGCGCCTTCTGCGCCAGTTGCGCATTCAGCCGCACGGCCAGCTCCTCGGCGCAGAACCCGCCCAGCAGCAGATCGTCGGCGCCCCGGTCGAGCGCATCGGCGGCCTGCTGGGAATCGCGGTGCCGGGCGATGACGACGATGGCCGCGTGGCGGGTGCCCGCGCGGGATTTCAGGTCGGCCAGCAGCCGCAGCCCCGCGCCGGGCCGCGCGGTGTCGAGATCGACCACGATGGCGTCGGGCGCGGGATCGTTCATCAGGCCGTGGATGTCGTCGATGGCATGCCAGCGCAGGCAGTGCGGCAGCCGATCCTTCAGCCGGTTGCGCCATAGCGCGCCGGTCGCGGCATCCCGCGTCACCAGCGCCACATTGGCGACCATATCCGGTTTGGCGCCGACAAAGCCCGCCTGGCTTTCGGCAAAGCCGAAGGCACCCGACGCGTCGCTCCGCAGCTCGAGTTCCTCGGTGCTGCCGCGCGCGCGCAACTGACGGCGGATACGCGCCTGAAGGATCATGTCATCCACCGGCGCCGACAGCACGTCCTCGATGCCGGCGCGCAGGGCGTCCAGCTGCGCCTTGCGGTCGTTCTGCGGGGCGATTGCGATCACCGGGGTGTGCGCCAGCGCATCGTCGGCCAGCAATATCCGCTTGACGGCCAGCGCGTCCCCGTCGGGCAGCGACATTGCGGTTATCACCAGATCGGGCCGCACCCGACGCAGGAGCATGTCCAGCCCGCCCAGTCCCTCGGCCTGCACGACATGGTAATAGGCCGATGACAACTGCACCTTCAGCATGATCCGGTTGGTCGCTACCCCGTCGATGATCAGGATCGTTCCTTGCATGGCCCGCCTTTCGACTCTTGCCTTTGCCGTCTTTCGGATTTCATATGGTTGTGGTTAACAAACCCTTTCCTCCTCCCTCCGCCTGGAACCATTATGCAAGAATCCGCCGAAAGCGCAGAGATCCTCGCCCTGCAGGCCCTTGGCTGGCTCGCCTCCGACGAAGAGCTTCTGCCGGTCTTTCTGGGTGCCACCGGTGCCGGAATGGACGATCTGAAAACCCGCGCCCAGGATCCCGAGTTTCTTGCGTCCGTGCTCGATTTCCTGCTGATGGACGACCGCTGGATCGCCGGGTTTTGCGATGCGATGTCGGCGCCCTACGACCGGCCGATGCGCGCGCGCGCCGCGCTGCCGGGCGGCGCGCAGGTAAACTGGACCTGAACCGAGGTGAGCGCGATGCGGTATGATGCGATCCTGTTCGACAAGGACGGCACGCTGTTCGATTTCGAGGCGACCTGGGGATTCTGGGCGCAGGCGTTCCTGCTGCGGCTGACCGATGGAGATGCCGCGCGGGCCGAACGGATCGGACGCGCGATCGGGTATGATATGGGCGCGAACCGGTTCGAACCGGACAGCGTGGTGATCGCCTGCACACCGTTCGAGATCGTCACCGTGCTGGAGCCCCATGCGCCCAACCTGTCGCGCGCGGCGCTGCTGGATCTGCTTAACGGCGAAGCCGAGTGTGCCGCGCAGGTCGAGGCCGTGCCGCTGGTCGCTTTCCTGGGCGGGTTGCGCGACCGCGGGCTGCGGCTGGGGGTGGCCACCAACGATACCGAAGCGCCGGCGATGGCGCATCTCGGCGCTGCGGGTATCCGGGACATGTTCGACTTCATCGCCGGGTGCGACAGTGGCCACGGGGCCAAGCCCGAGCCCGGTCAATTGCTGGCCTTTGCCGATCATGTCGGCGCCGATCCGGCGCGGGTGGTGATGGTGGGCGACAGCGCCCACGACCTGATTGCGGGCCGGGCCGCGGGCATGGCGACGGTCGGGGTGCTGACCGGGCTGGCCGGTCACACGGATCTGGCGCCGCTCGCCGATGTGGTGTTGCCCGATATCGGTCACTTGCCCGGCTGGCTGGCGGCCTGACCGCCCCGGCAGGGTCTCCCGATGCCGATTGCATGAAAAGCGACACCATGTGTCGCATTCAGGGCGGCGCTTTGGTTCGGATTGGGTCCTGATCCGTATACAGACGCGGAGACACGGGCATGGCACGCAAGTCAGGACCGGGACGGCGCGGCGGAGGCCGCGCGGGAAACGTCGAACGGCGCGCGACGGCGGGTATCGCGCAAATGCCGTGGCGGCTGCCGCAGAATTGCGACCGGCCGACCGAACCACTGGACGAGGGCGGGATTCAGGCGATCCACGAGGGTGCCATGCGTATCCTCGAAGAGATCGGCATCGCGATCCTCAACGCCGAGGCGCTGGAGATCTACCGCGAGGCGGGGTGCCTGATCGACGGCAACGTGGTGCGCATGGGCCGCGATTTCGTGATGGAGATGGTTGGCAAGACGCCAGACCGTTTCATGCTTACCCCGCGCAACCCGGATCGGGCGATCGAGATCGGCGGACGCACAATCCTGTTCGGTAACGTGTCGTCCCCGCCCAATTACTGGGACATGGAAATCGGCCGCAAGGTGTCGGGTACGCGCGAACAATGCCGCAACCTGCTGAAGCTGACCCAGTATTTCAACTGCATCCACTTCGCCGGGGGCTATCCGGTGGAACCGGTGGATATCCATGCCAGCATTCGGCATCTGGATGTGCTGCACGACAAGCTGACGCTGTGCGACAAGGTGGTGCATGCCTATTCGCTGGGGGCCGAGCGCGTCGAGGACGTGATGGAAATGGTGCGTATCGCAGGCGGCCTCAGCCACGAGGAATTCGAGGCGATGCCGCGGATGTACACCAACATCAACTCGACCTCGCCGCTGAAACATGACGAACCGATGCTGGACGGCTGGATGCGCATGGCCCGGCGCGGGCAGGCCTGCGTTGTCACGCCGTTCACGCTGGCCGGTGCGATGGCGCCGGTGACGATGGCGGGGGCCGTGGCGCAGTCGCTGGCCGAGGGGCTGAGCGCGATCGCGCTGGCACAGTACATCAAGCCCGGCTGCCCCTGCGTGATCGGCACCTTCACCTCGAATGTGGATATGAAATCCGGCGCGCCCGCCTTTGGCACGCCGGAATACATGCGCGCCACCCAGATGACCGGGCAGATGGCCCGCTTCTACGGCCTGCCGATGCGCGCCTCGGGCGTTTGCGCGGCCAATGTGCCGGACGGGCAGGCGATGTGGGAAACCTCCAATTCGCTGTGGTCGGCGGTGCAGTCGGGCGCGCATATGGTCTATCACGCGGCTGGCTGGCTCGAAGGCGGGCTGATCGCCAGCCCCGAGAAATTCGTGATGGATTGCGAGGTTCTGCAGCAGATCCAGCGCTATCTCGAACCCGAGGTATTCGCCACGCGCCCCGAGGACATCGCGCTGGATGCGATCGCCGAAGTCGGCCAGTCCGGCCATTTCTTTGGCATCCAGCACACGCAGGACCGTTATGAAACCGCCTTTTATCAGCCGTTCCTGAGCGATTGGAAGAATTACGAGGCCTGGGAACTGGCGGGTGGTATCTGGACCGCCGAACGGGCTCATCGCACCTTCAAGGAAATTCTGGCAGATTTCGAAGCACCCCCGATGGATGCTGCGATTGCCGAGGAACTGGCCGCCTTTGTCGCCCGCCGCAAACAAGAGGGTGGCGCCCCGACCGACTTTTGATCGGTTCGCGCGGGTCCGGCCGGGCGCGGACCTGAAAGGCAGACCTCAAAAAACGCTTCGATTTTTACCTGTTGGTGGAATTTTAAGGCCGCAGCACCAGTTTCATTCCCGGTAGTGTTGTTGGAGTGTCGGGGATGCATGGGTTGATCAACAGCGCGGTGCAGTCGTTTTTCTGTTCCGCCTATGGCGGCGACCGCTGGCGCCGGGTGACCGCTGCGGCGGGGCTGGATTTCAGCGAGTTCGAGGCGATGCTGGTCTATGACGACGAGTTGTCGATGCGGGTGCTCGGGGCCGCTTGCGCGGAATCGGGGCGGACGCAGCCCGAACTGCTCGAGGATCTGGGGACCTATCTGGTTTGCGATCCGGCGCTCGAGCCGTTGCGCCGCCTGCTGCGCTTTGGCGGTGCCAGCTATACCGAATTCCTGCATTCGCTCGACGATCTGCCCGACCGGGCCCGGCTGGCGGTATCCGATTTGCATCTGCCCCACATGGAGCTGCGCGATCATGCCGAAGGCTCGTTTACGCTGACCTGCCGTCCGGGGCTGCCCGGGTTCGGCAGCGTCATGATGGGGGTGCTGCGGGCGATGGCGGACGATTACGGCGCGCTGGCGACGCTGGATCATGGCGGCGTGCGCGACGGGTGCGAGGTTATTTCGATTTCGTTGATCGAAACCGCCTATGCCGAAGGGCGCGAATTCGATCTCGGGGCGCGGATGGGATAGCGCAATGGACAAATTCGATGCCCTGTTCGACCG
>CAYGNB010000003.1:11338-34883 GCA_964351135.1 uncultured Rhodobacterales bacterium
TCTCGGGGCGCGGATGGGATAGCGCAATGGACAAATTCGATGCCCTGTTCGACCGTCTGTGCCCGATGCATGTGAATCTGGGTCCGACCGGTCACCTGCGCCGGGTCGGACCGACCCTGGCCAAGCTGCGCCCGGACCGCCGGATGACGGGGGGGCGGTTTCTAGAGCTGTTCGAGCTGCAGCGCCCGCGCTCGGCGACCACCATGCGCGACTTGCTCGCGCTGGCGGGCCAGCCGCTGCACCTGAGATTCCGCGATGAGCCCTGTACGGCGCTCAAGGGCGTGCTGATGCCGCTGCCGGGCGAAGATGGCGCCATCGTCAATCTGTCCTTTGGCATCTCCGTGCTCGAAGCGGTGCGGGACTACGATCTCACCAGCACCGATTTCGCGGCGACCGATCTGGCGATCGAACTGCTCTATCTGGTCGAAGCGAACACGGCGGCGATGGACGCGTCGCGCAAGCTGAACCAGCGGCTGGAAGTGGCGCGGGTCGCCGCACAGGAACAGGCCTATACCGACACGCTGACAGGGCTGAAGAACCGGCGCGCGCTGGATCATGTCCTGTCGCGGGTCGCCGGGCACGGTCGCGATTTCGCCCTGATGCATGTGGATCTGGATTTCTTCAAGACCGTCAATGACTCGCTGGGTCATGCGGCCGGGGATCACGTCTTGCAGCAGGCTGCCCGGATCATGGTCGCGGAAACCCGTGCCGAGGATACGGTGGCGCGGGTCGGCGGCGACGAATTCGTGCTGTTGTTCAATCGCGGGCTCGATCGCAGGACATTGCGCGCGATCGCACAACGGCTGATCGACCGGCTGGAGCAGCCGATGCCGTTCGGTGACCGAACCTGCCGGATTTCGGCCAGCGTCGGCGGGTTGTGCAGCGTCGATGCGACCTCGCGCGATCCGGCGCGGATGATGCAAGAGGCCGACCTCGCGCTCTATGCCGCCAAGAACGCGGGCCGGGGCTGTTGCCGCATCTTTCCCGAAGGCGCCGGCACCGGGGGCGCGGGTGCCGCAGGCGCTTTATCCGCCGTGAAACGAACGGCCTGACGGGCGCCATCGGTGCGGTTCGGCTTCCGTCTGGCCGGGCCGTTGCATCGGGGCTGCCCGGTCGGGGTGCGGGGCTTCGGCGCTGCGCGCTTGCGGATCGGCACGGCCGCGGCGTAAGATCGGGCGCAGGGCCGGCCCCGGCGCGGTGCGGCCGGTGTAGTCGGGGTCAGGTTTTCAGGTGCAATGCGATTTGCGGTGACACTCCTTGCGCTCTTGCTGATTGGCGTTATCGGGGCTTCCGCCTATCTGTTGCTGCAATCCTGCGGTCTGCGTTTGCCCTTTACCGACCGGGTGCTGTCGGTCTGTGAAACTGCCGAAGAATTGAAGACGCGTGAGGACCTCGCCGCAGCGTTGGATGACAGCCGCGCCCTCGAAGACCGGATCGTCTGGCTGGAGCGGCGACTGGCGGCGGTGCCCTGCAAGGCCACACCGCCCGATCCGCCGCCACCGCCACCCGAACCGAAACCCGAGCCGAAGGCCGAAAGCACGCCCTCGGGCCTGGCACCCGATGCGTTCGACCGCGACGATATCTCGGTGATGGAGGGCTGTTGGCAGCTGTCCACGGTTTACGACGTGCGCGACATCCGCACCGGTGCGATCACCAAGTTCCGCCATTGGCAGATCTGTTTCGACCGGAACGGCAAGGGGCGCGAGGTGATGCGCGCCACCAACGGCACACGGTGCGAGGGGACGCTGACGGGACGGCTGAGCAGCGGCAAGCTGACCATGCGCGAGCCCGGAAACCTGCGTTGCGACAACAATTCCTATATCTACCGGCGTGACATCACCTGTTCGCTGGACGCGGCCGGCCGCGCCCAATGCAACACCTATCAGCCCGAAACCCGCGGGCGCGGTCGCGCCACGCTGCGCCGGGCAAGGAGATAACCGCCATGGCCGATCATTTCCTGTCCAAGATCACCGTCGCGCCCGAGGATCTGGTGAACGCGGGCGACCGCCCGGTTCTGGAACGGCATGAGGAACTGCGCGCGCTGCTGGCCGAACGTGCCGGACCCGAGGTCGCGGCGATGTTTGCGGAACCGCTGGTCAGCCGTGGGAACGATGCCGCGCCGCCGACAGTGTCCTGGTACACCGGTGCCGAGGGCGAGGCACGGCCGCTGTCGGCGCTGCCGCCCGGCGAACGCGATCGCGCCGAACGCTATCTGATGGATCATCTGCGCCCCCTGCGGGTGCTGGCCGAGGATCCGGCCACCTCCGATCTCGCGCTTGGGGCGCTGAGCGTGCCGGGCGGCGACGACATCCTCGTGGTGGGTGGCAAGCCGGTGATCGTGAACTGGGGGCTGCTTCCGGGGGGCGAAGGCGCCAATGCGGGCAGCCGTCCGGCCCACTATGCCGACACGTTGGGGCGGTTTCTGCCACTGACCCCGCCTGCGCCCGAACCGGCCCGCACGGGCGTGCCGCATGTGCCGCCCGCCGCCGCCGCGCTGGCCACCGGGGCCGCTGCTGGCGGCGCAGCCGGAACCGCGACGGCGGCTGCGGGGGGCGAGGCCGAAGCGGTGGATACGCCCGAACGGGCGCGCGTCCTTACCCCGCTGGCCTGGGTGCCGCTGCTGCTGCTGTTGCTGCTGGCCGGCGCGATCCTGGCTTGGTTGCTGCTGCCGGGTACGCGGTTGTTCCATGCGGGCGATACGCAACCCGCGATCACCGATCAGGCTGCGCTCGCAGCGGCGCAGGCCAACAATGCCGACCTGCGGGCGCGGGCGTTACTGCTGGAAGAAGCCATTGAGGGCGCGGTATGCCGCGCCGACGGGGTGCTGGTGGTCCCCGGCGGGCTGACGCCCGAGGGCCTGACCCCGCCGCCTCTGGGCACCGAACCCGAACGCAAGGCCAGCGCCGCGCCTGATGCGTTGTTGCCGAATGACGCGCAACGAGTGGTGGTGCCGAACCAGGGCGAGGGTGAAACCGGCGAAATCACGCTGCTGCAGCTGATCGAGGCGCGGACCGTGCTGGTGATCGCGCGCGGCATGGCCGGGAAGTCGGCCACCGGGTCGGGTTTTGTGATCGGGCCGGGGCTGGTTGTGACCAATCAGCACGTAATTGCACCCGCGCAGGGGGATGGCGGGCAGATCGTCGTGACCGGCGGCGCGCTGACCGAACCGCAGCAGGCCGAACTGCTCAAGGCGATGGGACCGCTGAAAGATACCGGCGGCGATTTCGCGCTGTTGCGGATCGACGATACCAGCCTGCCGCCCTTCGTCGTGCACCGTCCCACAGGATCGCTGAAGCTGACCAACGTGATCGCGGCGGGCTATCCCGGCGATGTGCTGGAGCTCGACGCGGCGTTCAAGGCGCTGAAATCCGGCGACCTGACGGCGGTGCCGGGGCTGACGGTGACCGACGGGACCGTGAACACCGAACAGCAGATCGGCCCCGATACCCATATGCTGATGCACTCCGCGCCGCTGTCCAAGGGCAATTCCGGCGGCCCTCTGGTGGATATGTGCGGACGGCTGGTGGGCGTCAATTCCTTTGTCAAACAGGGCAGCATGCAAAACAGGGGCTATGCGTTGAGTACGGGCGACCTGCTGGCCTTTCTGAACGGCACGCCTGCCGTGCCAGAGATCGTTTCCGAGGCCTGTGCGCCGCTGGTGGTGCGCCCACAGCTGGCGACGGCGCCTGCGCCCGACGCCGATCCCCAGCCGGCGGAGAACTGAGCGCAGATGTTCGAAGCTTTCCTCGTCACCACCTCGTCCGAAGGGTTGCAGCCGCTGGGATCGGCGGCGCAGCGGTCGTTCGAGCTGTTGACGGGGACGTTGCGCGCCCGGCTGGGTGAGGATTACGCACGGCTCTTTGCCGAGCCGGTGGCGGCGGAACATGGCGAACAGATCGACTGGCATGCGCCGATGCCGGGCCGGGCGGTTGCCTTTCCCGATCTCGATGCCGGGGACCGGGCGCGGCTGAAGGCGGAACTCGCGCCGCGCATCGCAGCGATCCGCGCCGAGGCCGAGGCGCTGGCCGCCAGCGATGCCCCCGAAGATCAGCGTCTGGCCGAGGCGCTGGACAATGCGATCGAGATCCCCGGCGAAGAGATGATCTATGCCGTGCGCGGCGACAATGGCGGGTTGCATCCGGTGTTGGTGCACTGGGCCTGGGTCCGGCAGGAACGGCAGGCGGTGCGCGGCGTGCTGACCGCGATGATACCGCGACCCGCGGCGGCAGGTGTCGGGGCCACGCTGGCCGGGGCGGCTCCGGTCGCGGCACCGGCGGCGGGTCTGGCCGCCTGGGCCGGCTGGTGGTGGCTGATCCTGCTGGGATGGCTGCTGCTGGCGGCGTTGCTGGCGGCAATCCTGTGGCTGCTGATCGCGCCCTGCGGGCTGGATCGCAGCGGGCCGTATTTCTGCCCGGCCGAACCGCCCGAGATGCATGCCGCGCTGACCGAGGGCCGGGTGCTGGCCGACCGGGTGGCCGGGCTGGAGCACGAACTGGCCCTCCGCAACCGCATCTGCAAGCCGACGATCCCGCTGCGCAAGGCCGACGCCGTGCCATCTGTCACGCCAGCCACACCGCCCGCGACCCCGGCTGTTCCTGCCCCCGCCCCCGCGCCTGCACCCGCCGACAAAGCAGAGGCGCCCGCCGGGCTGGATGACCGCCTGCACGAACGCGGCGCGGCGCGGGGGGCGTTGAACTTTACGCTGATCTGGCACACGCGCGACGATATCGACCTGCGGGTGGAATGCCCGACCGGGCAGGAGGTGTCGTACCTCAAACGCGATGTCTGCGGTGGGCGGTATGATCTCGACGCCAATCTGCGCGCCGAGACCGCGATCGAGGACCCCGTCGAGAATGTTGTGTTCGACGTGGTCCGGCCGGGGCTCTACAAGGTACGGGCGCATCTGCGCAGCGAACGCAGCGACGGCGACAAGGCGGTGACATTGCATGTGCTCCATGGGGATGGACGGGCCGAGCAATATTCGGGCACGGTGAACGCCAAACAGCGCAGCTGGGTGACCAATATAAGTATTTCGGGATAGGCATGACCATCAACCATCAGCATCTGGCACCGCTTACCGACTGGCGCGACGAGATCACGCTGGTGCCGTATTCCGGCATCCAGATGCTCGATTTCGGGTTCCGGCTGGACGATCTCGATCTGAAAAGCGCGCGGTTCGTGGAACGCCCCGTGGGCGGTACGGACGAGGCCGAGGAATGGGCGCTGCTGCCGCTGACCGGTGATGCCGAAACCGACGACGAAATCGAGGCCGCCGCCACCGCCGATGACGACGAGTATTCGGTCAGCAGCGTCAAGGCGCTGGAGCCGTTCCTGTCGAAATGGGTTCCGGTGCCGGTGCTGCGGATGCGCAACGACCGTGGCCCCGGCGGTGAGGAGCGGTTCGATAACGGCCCGTCGAGCTGGGCGCGGATGCGCGTGGTCGAGCTGGAACAACCCGATCCCGCCACCGGCCACACCCATCGGGTCCAGCTGGCGCTGGACACTGCGCTGAGGGAGTCGGAACAGGATTACCGCTATGTCGCGCCGGGGCCGGCGGATGCCGAGAAATCCCGCGATTTCCGGTTCATCTCGGCGCCCGAGCACATGGACTGGTTCCTGCGCCGGCTCGAGCCGGGTAGCGATGGCCAGTTGCTCGATCTGCAGAAATGGGTGTCGGACTGGCTGGACGACCTGTTCATGGCCTTCCGCCGTGCCGAGCGTCCGGGGCGGCGGATCACTCACGAGACGCTGACCCACAAGTTCGAACACTGGGCGCGCTACCTGGCCTATCTGCGGCTGATCGATAACGCGGTAAAGATCCCCAGGATGCGGTTCGCCAACACCGTCAGCGCCCGTGACCGGGTGACCCCGGTCGAGGTGGAACTGGTTCTGGACGTGGGCAATTCGCGCAGCTGCGGCATCCTGATCGAACGGTTTCCGGGGGAAACGCAACTGGATCTGGCCCGGTCCTTTCCGTTGGAACTGCGCGACCTGTCGCGGCCCGAATTCCATTATGCCGGCCTGTTCGAAAGCCGGGTGGAATTTGCCGAGTTCCGCATGGGCGACGACCGTTTCGCGAGCCGGTCCGGGCGACGCAACGCCTTTATCTGGCCCGGTTTCGTGCGTATCGGTCGCGAGGCATTGCGCCTGGTGGCAGGCGAGGAGGGAACCGAAACCGCCTCGGGCCTGTCGAGCCCCAAACGCTATCTCTGGGATGACACGCCGGTGCAGCAGGACTGGCGGTTTCACCATCATTCCGACCCCAACAACCTGCCGAAATCCCTGCGCGCGGCGATGCGGTTCCTGAACGAAACCGGCGATGTGCTGCAACAGATCGAGGCGGACGAACGCGACCGGCTGCGCCCGCGCGGCAAGGCATCCAGGACCCAGGCGATCCGGCCACGGTTCGCCCGCGCGTCGCTGTTCGGTTTCATGCTGGCGGAAATCATCGCCCATGCGCTGGTACAGGTGAACGCGCCGGCGGGTCGCGCGCGGCGTCCGCAGTCGGAACTGCCGCGCCGGCTGAGCCGGATCATTCTGACCCTGCCTTCGGCCACCACCGCGCAGGAACAGGCGATCATCCGGTCCAAGGCCAAGGGCGCGCTGGCGCTGCTCTGGTCGCTGATGGGGCTGGACGGGGGCGAAAACGCGATCAACCCGATGCCCGAGCTGACAGTGGAATGGGACGAGGCCAGCGCCACCCAGCTGGTCTATCTCTATTCCGAGCTGACACAGAAATTCGACGGGCGCATCGACCGGTTCCTCGGTCTCAAGGGGCGTCCGCGCGCGCGCGCGACGGGCGCGGACCCGACCCCGTCGCTTCGGCTCGCCTGTATCGACATCGGCGGTGGCACTACCGACCTGATGGTCACCACCTACTGGGGCGAGGCGGGGCGCATGCTGCACCCGGTCCAGACCTTCCGCGAAGGGTTCCGGGTCGCGGGCGACGACATGCTGCAGCGGGTGATCGCGGCGGTGATCCTGCCGGGGCTGGGGCGCGCGATCGAGGCCGCGGGCGGGCAGTTCGTGGACGACAAGCTGCGCGAGCTGTTCACGGGCGATATCGGCGGGCAGGATCAGCAAAGCGTGCAGAAACGCCGGCAGTTCGCGCTGCGGGTGCTGATGCCGGTGGCGGTGGCGATCCTCAAGGTCTGCGAAACCGCCGGTGAATTCGAACCGCTGACGCTGGGCCTGCGCGACGTGCTGGCGCTGGACGTGGCGCAGGGCGACGTTGGCGGCGGTGACAAGACGGTGCCGCCGGTTCTCGTGGCCTATATCGAGGAGGCCGCAGCCGAACTGGGGGCATCGGATTTCCGGCTGGCGGATGTGGACCTGGTATTCTCGCGCGAGGACGTGGACGCCATTGCCCGCGAGGTGTTCCAGAAAGTGCTGAGCAACCTGGCCGAGGTGATCGACCATCTGGGCGTGGACGTGGTGCTGCTGACCGGGCGGCCGTCGCGGCTGCCAGCGGTGCGCGCCGTGTTCGAAGAGATGCTCGTGGTGCCGCCGCACCGACTGATTTCGATGCACGACCACAAGACCGGGCGCTGGTATCCGTTCCGCGATCCGGTGACCCAGCGTATCGGCGATCCCAAATCCACCGTGGCGGTGGGCGGGATGCTGATTGCACTGTCCGAGAGCCGGATTCCGAATTTCAAGGTCGACACCACCGCATTCCGGATGCAGTCCACCGCGCGCTATATCGGCGAGATGGACAATTCCGGGCAGATCCTCGACGAAAAGCTGCTCTTCTCCGATGTCGATCTGGACGCCCGAAAATCGGAAAGCGACATGGTGGCGACGATCACCATGTACGCGCCGGTCTATCTGGGGGCGCGGCAGTTGCCGTTGGAACGCTGGACGACGACGCCGCTCTACCGGCTGGATTTCGCGACCCGCGCGGCGCAGAACCGGGCGCCGCTGAAGGTGACATTCGAACGTACCGAGTTCGACGAGGACCCCGAGCGTGAAACCTCGGAATCGGTGCTGCGCCGCGAGGCGATGCGCGAAGCCTTTGCGGTGACCGAACTGGAGGACAGCGAAGGCACCGGCATGAAGCGCGGCGAGGTGCAGCTGAGGCTTCACACGCTGGGGTTCGAGGATGAATACTGGATCGACACCGGTCTGTTCCGGTTGTGAGGTGAGGGGTGAACGGATGACCAATCAGCAGCAGGACAAGCTGGCCGCCGATTGCGCCGGGATCGTGGACCTGACGGGCCGGGCGCTGGGCTGGATCGAGGATCCGGAAAATGCCGGGCTGGTGGGGGCCGAGGGCAAGTCGCTGGTCAAGGGGCTGCGCCGTGGCGCCCGCCGGGCGCGGCGTCTGGGCCGTGCGGCGCAGACACGGATGTCGGTCAGCGTGTTCGGCCCCAGCCAGGCGGGCAAATCGTTCCTGGTGTCGGTGCTGGCCCGCCCCGAGGCCGGGGCGCTGGTGGCCGATTACGACGCCCCCGGCGGCAAGCTCGACTATATCCGCGAAATCAACCCCGAGGGCGAAGGCGAAAGCACCGGCGTGGTGACGCGGTTCACCATGGAGCGGATGACGACGCCCGAAGGCTACCCGGTACCGATGCGCCTGCTGAGCGAGGCCGACATCGTGCGGACGCTGATCAACAGCTTCTTCATGGATGGCGACCGGTCGGAACCGGAACCGGACGCGGCCGCCATTGCCGCGCATCTGGACAGCTACAAGGCCCGCGCGGGCACCCCGCGCGCGGGGATGGATTACGACGATGTGCAGGAGATCGGCGAATATGTGGAAACCACGTTCGGCCGCGAAGCCTATGCCGCCGCGCTGCGGTCGTTCTGGGACGAAGCGGCCGAAATCGCGCCGGGGCTGACAGCCGCCGACCGCGCCGGGTTCTTTTCGCTGCTCTGGGGCGGGCATCAGCCGCTGTCGGATCTCTATTTGCGCATGGCGCAGGCGCTGGAACAGGTGGATCATGCGGATGAGGTCTATGCCGGGCTGGACGCGCTGGTTCCGCGTGAAACCTCGATCATCGACGTGAAGACCCTGTCGGGGGCCGCCGATGACAGCCCGCTGGCAGTGGTCACCGCCCAGGGGCGGCGGGCCGAGCTGGCGCGGTCGGTGATCTGCGCGCTGGTGGCCGAACTTGTGCTGCCGATGCAGACCCAGCCATCGCCGATGTTCGCCGAAACCGACCTGTTGGATTTCCCCGGCGCGCGCAACCGGTTCGAACAGGACCTGGCCAAGGCCTTTGCCACCGGAGGCGACGCGATCCTGCCCGAGCTTCTGCTGCGCGGCAAGGTGGCCTATCTGTTCGACCGCTACGTGCAGAACCAGGAAATCACCTCGATGCTGCTTTGCGTGCCGGACAGCAACATGGAGACGGTGGATTTGCCGGGGCTGGTGGAAAACTGGATCGCCAAGACCCATGGCAACACCCCGCAGATGCGCGCGGGCACCGATTGCGTGTTGTTCATGGTGCTGACCAAGTTCGACAAACATCTGGGCGACTCTGCCGCCGAAGGTGGCGACGACACGAGGTTCGAACGGCGGATGAAGGCGTCGCTGCTGGAAAAGTTCGGGCGCGGGGCCGACAACTGGGTCGAGGACTGGACGCCGGGCGCGGCCTTTGCCAACTGTTTCTGGCTGCGTAACCCGAACTACTACGTGGACGGGCTGATCGAATACGACGCGGCCAAATCCGAACAGCGTATTCGTCCCGAGAAGGAAACGCGGGTGGCCGATTTGCGGGCCGGGTGTCTGTCCGCCCCGTCGGTGCAACGTCATTTCGCCGATCCTGCCGCAGCCTGGGACGCGGCGCTGTCGCTCAACGATGGCGGTGTCGGTTATCTGACCTCGGCGCTGGAACGGGTGTGCAAGCCCGACGCCAAGCTGCGCCAGATCCGGGGGCAGCTGGAACAGGTGGCGCAGGATCTGCAGGATTCGGTGGGCCGGTTCCACGTCCCCGACGACATGGATACGCGCATCGCCGAAAAACGCGAGGCGGCGGCCCTGGTGATCGACGATCTGGAACGCGTGCTGGCCCGGCACCGGTTCGGCGCGGTGCTGGCCGCGCTCGGCGTCGATCAGGACGAGATCGAGGGCCGGATCGCGCGGGTGCCCAGTTCGATCCGCATTACCAGCGCGGTGTCCGGCACCGTGGCGCGCCCGGCGCCCGACATGGCGGCCACGAACGGAGATCCGGCCGGGCCGCAGCGCCCGGCCCGACCCGCAAGGCCCGCGCGTCCGGCACGCCCCGATGGCGCAGTTCCCGCCACCGCCCCGGCCGATCCGGTGGCGACCTCCGCCGCGCCTACGGACGGACATGCCCCGGCCATTCGCACGATGACGCTGGAGCAGTTCCAGTCGCAGACCGCGATGGAGCTCTGGATAGACCGGCTGAAATCCTTCCGCGACGATGCCGCCCGTCGTGCCGCCTATGGGCTCAGCGACGGCGGGGCCGCCGATCTGGTGGGCGAACTGATCCACGCGGCGCGGCGTACCGGGCTGGACCGGCGCACGGCGGCGCGGCTCGAACAGATCAATTTCGGTCTCAGCGTGGACAAGCAGGCGCAGCCGGCCGCCATCCTCGGGGCCGAGGCGATCAACGATTTCGTCGCGACGCTGGGCATGCGCGTGTTGCCCGAAAGCGAGCGGCCGCAGGTGGAAACCGCCGACGGTGGCACCCGCGCCGTCTTTGCCACGCGGACGGGCGCTGACGATGTCACCGGATTGCCTGCCAGCCCGCGCCCCACCGCCGAGGATATCTGGACCGATTGGGTGTTCGCGCTGGACGCGCTGTTTGTGGCCAATGCCAAGGACATGGCGGGCGGCGACATCAACGTGGAACAGAACCTGCGGCTGGGCCGCATCCTTGACGACCTGACGGGGTATCGCGTCGCATGAGCCTGAGCGTTCAGCCCGACCCGGAGGAACAGGCCGGGGGCTATGCCTTTCTCGAATTGCCCCAGGGCACGCTGCCCGACGGCACGGTTACCGTCGCGGTGTTCGATGCCTATGGCGAACGCTGGCTGGGCGACGGGGGCGCTGAGGGTGGCGGATGGCGGCCCGAAAGGTACGAATTCGGCCCCTACGAGGTCTGGCGCCACGATGGCGCCGACTGGGTGCGGATCGGCCCGGAAATCGTCGACCGGCTGGAAGAATACCAGTCGCTGCGCTTCTCCCTCGGTGACCGTGATTACGACCTGAGCTGGCCTGACGACGTGCCGCCACGGGCGCTGGCCGCCCAACGGGGTGAGCTGCAGGTGGTGCCCCGCCCGCGTTCCACGGAAGAGCCTGACATTCTGGTGGCCAAACCTACGCCGCCAGCGAGTCGGCCGGAACCGGATCCGGTCCCGGAGCCCTTGTCAGAACCGGCACCGATACCCGAACCGGTTGCCCCCATGGCAACGGACCGTAGGCGGACCCGGATCTGGCCGTTGCTGGTGTTGCTGCTGCTGGGCACGGCCGCGGCTGCCGGGTGGTGGTTCTACGGGCGCGATGCCGAACCGGACCCGGCCGAACCGATTGCCGAAATCGACCCGGTGCCGGGGGCCGCGCCCGGCGATGCTTGTACGCTCTCTGCGCTGTCCGCGCTTGATGGCGGGTTTGCCGTGATCGGTCCGGCCATGCGTGGCTGCGGCACCCGGCTCAGCGCCGATCACGCGCTGCGGCTGGTCGAGGATGCCGCCGCGCAGAACGACGCCGAGGCGTTGCTGCTCTTTGGCACGCTTTATGACGGCGGTGAACTGGATCCACGGGTCGAGAACCTGATCGGGCTGAGTTTTGAAGATGACCCCGCCAAGGCGGCGGAATATTATGCCCGTGCCGCGCGGGCCGGTTCGGAACAGGCCCCCGCGCGGCTGGGTGCGGTCTGCGAGAAACTGACCGCGATGGATACAACCCTGGCAAAGGGGGCGTTTGATGATTACTGCCGTTGAGGTCTTGTTGCCCCGAGTGCTGGTTCTGACCCTGGCGCTGTTCGTCGGGCTGCCGTCGACCGAGGCCACAGCGCAGACGGCGGAACGGCCGTTGCTGGCCGAGGGCCGCCAGACCGTCTATCAGCGGGTGCTGACCCGTCCGGGAGCAAGGCTGCATCCGGCGCCCGATGCGACGCCCGAGCGGCAGTATCCCGCCTTTCAGCCGCTTTATGTCTGGGAGGTAAAGCCGGGCTGGTACCGTGTCGGCCCGTCGCTGTCGGCGGGGCCCGAAGGGTGGGTACCGGCTGATGAGGTGGTGCCCTGGAAGCAGAACATCGTCGGGGCCTTTACCGTTGCCGCCGGGCGCGAACGGGCGCTGCTCTTCGCCGAAGAGGCCCAGTTGCGGTCGCTGATGGAACATGAGGCCCTGCGCGACATGCAGGCGCAGATGCTGGCCGAAATCGACACGGGTGCGGTGCCTGAAGAGCGCGGGATTGTCGCCGCCGAGCCAGAGGAATACGTGGACATTGTCGAACGGCTCTACCTTATGCCGATCCTCGATTTCGTGCAGGACCTGCATCCGCTGAACTACGAGGAAAACCTGCTGATGAAGGTGGCGTCGGTGCCGCTCGAGGCCGAGGCGAAACCGTCCTGGTCCACGCCCGGTAAATTCGATGTGGGCATCGTGTTCGTGCTCGACACCACCCGGTCGATGGAACCCTATATTTCGCGCACCCGCGCGGCGGTGGAACGGATCGTGGCCGATATGGCCGGCAGCGAGGCGGGCAAGCAGATCCATTTCGGCGTGGTGGCCTTTCGCGACAACGAACGGGCCGCGCCGGGGCTCGAATACCGCACCCGCACCCTGCTGCCATTGCAGCAGCGCGACAACCAGACCGAGGTGATCGCCACCATCCGCGCTGCCACCCGCGTCGCTGACGCCAATTCGCCCGGCTTCAACGAAGACAGCCTGGCCGGGGTCGAGGACGCGGTGGATCTGACCGACTGGGACAATACCGGCGGTGATCCCTTTGATGCGCGGATCGTGATTCTGGTCACCGATGCCGGGCCCAAGGACGCGCGCGACCCCAACGCCCGCAGCGCCATCGGCGCCGCCGAGTTGCAGCGCGACGCGCAGGACAAGGGCGTGGCGATCATGACGCTGCACCTGCAGACCCCCGCCGGGGGCGAGGCGCAGCATGCCTACGCTGCGGCCCAGTACCGCACGCTGTCGCGGTTTCATGACGGCAGTTTCTATTTCGGCATCGAAAACGGGTCGGAAGAGGCGTTCGAGGCCACGGTGACCAATCTGGTAACCGGTCTGTCCGACATGATCCGCGAGGCCCGGAACGAGGCCCGCGTGCTGCCCCCCGAGGAGGCGGGGGCGGATCTGGTCGATCTGGGCCGGGCCATGCAGCTGGCCTATCTCGGGCGGCTCAGGGGGACGCAGGCACCCGACGTGATCGAGGGCTGGGTTTCCGAAAAGGCGGTCGAGAATCCTGCCAGGCTGGCAATCGAACCACGGCTGCTGGTGACGCGCAACGAACTGGCGACGATGGCGGACCTGTTGTCGAACCTTCTGGACCTGGGCGAACAGAGCCGCAGCGCCGAAGATGCGGCCAGTTTCTTTACCCAGGTGCGCGATGTGGTGTCCCGGATGGCGCAGAACCCCGACCGGTTGGTGAATACCAGTGCTGAAACGCTGGGCGGGGCGCTCGAATTTCTCGAGGATCTGCCCTATGAAAGCCAGATCATGCTGACCACTGAATCCCGCTGGGCTCAGAGTGCGATGAACCGCCGCGCTATTCTCGACGGGATGCGTCAGAAGCTCGTGCAGTACCGCAAATGGTTGCATGACCCGGATGTCTGGACCGCGCTGCATGACGATGCCCCCGATGGCGAACATGTCTTTGCGATGCCGTTCGATGTGTTGCCCTGACCGGCGATGAGCGGTGAGGCGGGCAGATCCGGGCTACGACTGGTCGATGCGCAGGTGCATCTGCGCGACGGCAAACGGCGGTTCCGGCTGCGGATCGACCGGCTGGAGTTGACAGCCGGGCAGGCGGTGGCGCTGGTCGGGGAAAGCGGGTCGGGCAAGACGCTGCTGCTGGAACTGCTGGGCCTGCTGCGCCCGCCGGGGGCGGGCACCGCCTATGGCTGGACCGACACCGAGGGTAAACGGCATGATCTGGCCGGACTGTGGGCGCGAGGCGCGCGCAGCCGGGCGTTGGCCGGGATGCGCGGCCGACTGTTCGGGTTTGTGCCCCAGACCGGCGGGTTGCTGCCCTTTCTGACCGTGGCCGAAAACGTCGCCCTGCCGCAGCGCGTGGCCGGTCGGGCCGATGCGGGATGGTGCGCCAACCTGCTCGACCGGCTGGGGCTGGCCGATGTGGCAGCCCTGCGTCCCGGCGCGCTGTCGATCGGTCAGCGTCAGCGCTGTGCCATCGCCCGCGCGCTGGCGCATCGCCCGCCTTTTGTGATCGCTGACGAACCGACCGCCGCGCTGGACCCCGACGCCTCGGACCGGGTGCTGGCGCTACTGCTCGAAGTGGCGGCGGGAACCGGCTGCGGCGTGATCCTGTCGAGCCATGACGTGGACCGTCTGGACCGGTTCGGCATCACCCGGCTGGCGCTGGAAACCCGTACCGGCGAGGAGGGCGAGGTGACCGGGCGTATCGCCGAACCCGCGCCATGCTGATCGCGTCGCTGGCCCTGCGCGACCTGCTGCGCGACCGGTTCTTCCTGTTCTGCAACGTTGCGGTGATGGTCGGTATCCTGGTGCCGCTGCTGGTGCTGTTCGGCGTCAAGAACGGGGTCTATGCGGCGCTGGTAGGTGAGATGCTCGCCGATCCCGCCAACCGCCAGATCGACACCGCAGGCAACGCCACGCTGAGCGCCGACGACATCGCCCCCCTGCGCGACTGGCCGGAAATCGCCTTTCTCACGCCCAAAGTGCGCGGGCAGTTCGATTTCATGAATGTGCGCGAAGAGGGCGGGCGGCGGATGAGGCCCGCGCTGGTGGTGCCGTCGGGGGCGGGCGATCCGACCCTGCCCGACGGGCTCGACCTGAGCGGCGACGAGGTGGCGGTCAGCGCGCAACTGGCCCGCGTATTGTCGCTCGCGCCGGGCGCCGAGTTGCAACTGATCAGCCAGGCCGAGGACCGGCCACGGCAGTTGGTGCTGCGGGCACGGGTGGCGGCGGTGCTCGACGATGCCGCGGTGGCCGGTGCGGCAGTGCTGGCGCCGTTCCCGCTGCTCGATCTGATCGAGGCATTCTACGAATCCTATTCGATACCCGACCACGGCATTACCGGCACGCGCCCGCTGTCGGATCGGATACCGGCCTATGAGGGTGTGCGGGTCTATGCGCACAGGCTGGAGGATCTGGCCGCGTTGCAGGCGCGGATCGAGGCACAGCTGGGTCTGGCAACGAATGCGCGCACGCGGGACGTGGAATCGCTACTGGGGCTGGGCCGCAAGCTGAACCTGGCGCTGGCGCTGACCGCCGGTCTGGCGGCGGTAGGGCTCGGGGCCGCGCTGATGCTGGCCTTCTGGTCCGAAGCGGCACGCAAGCGGCAGGTGCTGGCGGGCATTGCGCTGCTGGGCGTGCCGGGCGCGGACCTGGCGCTGTTCCCGGTGGTGCAGGCGCTGGTCACGGCGGCGCTGGGTCTGGCCGTGTCCTTTGGTCTGTACCTGCTGGCGGGGCAGGCGGCGGGTGCGATGTTTGCCCACGGCGTGCCCGATGGTGCGGCGCTGGCGGTGATCCCGCCGCTGCAGGCGATGGCCATCGTCGCGGCGGTGCTGGGCCTGGTGCTGGGCGCGTCCGGTCTGGCGGCATGGTCGGTGCAACGGTTCGACCCGGCCTCGGTTCTGCGCGAGGGTGTGTGAACATGGTCCGCGGCCTGCCTGTCCTGCTGGGGTGTTTGGCGCTGATCGCCACCATCGCGCGGGCCGATGACCCGGACCCCTGGCCGCTCGACCTGATCGACCCGGGCGCCGACCGCGCGCCGGCGGATCTGCTGTTGCCGATGCCCTGCGGCGCTGCAATGGCGTTCCAGAAGGTCACGGTGCCGGTCGATGCGGCTGACCCTCTGGCGGACCGGCGGGTGCGGATGGGCCAGTCGCTGGGCGATACCGGTTACGCAGATTACCTGCGGCCGGCATTCCTCCGGGGCGGCTTCAGCGATCCGTCGTCGGGCAGCACGTATTACTATATCGCCCGCTATGAACTCACCGCCGGACAGTACCGCGCGCTGCGGGGCGATTGCGCTGCGCCCGCCCGCGCCGACCGGCTGGCCAAGGGCGGGCTGAGCTGGTTCGAGGCGGTGGATCTGGCGCGGCTCTATTCGCAATGGCTGCTGGCCAATGCGGGCGACGCGGTCCCGCGCGAGGATGGCGCCGCCGCCTTTGTGCGCCTGCCAACCGAGGCGGAATGGGAATACGCCACCCGTGGCGGGGCGCGGATCGACGCGACGCTCTATTCCGGGCTGACCTTCTTTGGCGACGGTGACCTGCGCGATTATGCGCGGTTCCAGGCGCCGGGATCGGCGCGCGGGCGGCTGGGGCCGGTCGGGTTGCGCGATCCGAATCCGCTGGGGCTCTACGATGTTTACGGCAATGCCGAGGAACTGATGCTGGAGCCGTTTCGCGCCAATGCCATCGGCCGCGCCGGCGGGCAGATCGGCGGTGTCGTCACCCGTGGCGGGTCGGTGTTTTCGACCGCCGCCGAGATCTACAGCGCGCAGAGACGCGAATACCCGCCCTATGACCCTTCGACCGGCGAGGCGCTCAGCGCGGATACGTTTGGGCTCCGGCTGGTGCTGGCGACGCCGATTGCCACATCCGATGCCCGTGTGCGCAGCCTGCAGCGGCGCTGGCAGGATCTCGCCGACGGCGCGGCGCAGGAGGCGGACAGGCAAATCGCGCCCGAGGCGCTTCTGGCCGGTCTGATCGACGCCGAGACCGACCCGCGCCGCCGGCAGGCCTTGACCGACTTGCAGCTGGAACTGCGCCGGTCGCGGGACCGCGCGCAATCGGCCGTGCAGCAATCGGCCAGCGCGACCCTGACGGCGGGGGCTGTGTTCGTGCAGTCCATCAACGAATATGCGAGTGAGATCGTCGCCAAGGCGTCGAATATCCGGATGCTGGTCGGTCTGCAGCGAAGCGGCGACCGCAACGAGATCTTTGCCCGCCAGCTGCGCAAGCATATCGAGGAATTGCAGGACCTCAGGCAGTTCCAGTCGAATTCGCTGCTGTCGTTGCGCGCGGCGCTCGATACCTTGGCGACGGATGTGAAACAGAGCGATCTCGACATCGCCTATGCGGTGCTGCGCGAGGAACTGACGCTGTCGGAACGGGGGGATCTGCTGGATCTGCTGAACCGGTTCTGGGCGGATCTGAACGCCTATCGCGACCGGCCGGACATGGATGGGGCCGAACTGCTCGAACTGGCGCTCGACTGACAGAGTGTCACGTTTTCGGGAACCAGGGGCCGGGAACCGGGATCGGGCAGGCGGGATCCTTGACTTTTGAGCGCGTTTTTGTTCCGCTGATGTTCCATGAACGTATGTATTCCTGCGGTGCGCGACCCCGACCCCGGATGGGTGCCGGGGGTGTGCCAATTGTGAGGGTTAGATCATGTTGAAAAGAAATATTTGCGCGACGCTGGTGGCTGCCAGCCTTGTCGCCGTCCCGGTCGAGCGTGCCCAGGCCAACGACGCCGCGGCGCTGCTGGGCGGTGCGTTGCTGGGCGGTATCATCGTCAATGAAGTCCATAAGAACAAGCAGCGGCAGCGCGCCCGCACGACCACGACGCGCCGCGCGACCACGACCCGCCGTACCTACGGGGTGTCGTCGGCACAGCGTGCGCAGAACCGCCAAGTACAGTCGGCGCTGAACTATTTCGGTTACAACGTTGGCGTGGTGGATGGCTCGATCGGCCGCAAGACCCGTGCTGGTGTCGCCCGATACCAGGCCGATATGGGGTATTCGCCCGACGGTTATCTGGACGATTACGAACGCGATTTCCTGCTGAACTCCTATTCGCGGGCTCAGGTCAGTTCGCACGTACCGCCCTATAACACCATCGTGGCGACCCAGGGCCAGCAGGCGTTGCTGCGCACCTATCGCAACGAACAGCTGGGGATTCCGACGCAGGGTGTTCAGCAGGCGGCTGCGGTTGCGCCGGCCCCTGTCGCCCCTGCGCCCGCCCCGGCCCCGGTTCCGCAACAGGTTGTGGCTCCGGCTCCGGCGGCACCCGCGCCGGCCCCGGCCCCGGTGGCGCCCGCTCCGGCGCAGCCGCAGGCCGCGCGAGCCGATACTGCGGCGCTGCCGTCCTTTACCTTTGGCCAGGTCAACCGGTCCGCAAACGATCACTGCGGCCAGATCAATGCGCTGACCGCCGCCAATGGCGGGGTGACTACCCCCGGCCGGGTCGGTGATGCGGAATTTGCGCTGAACGAACAGTTCTGCCTGGCGCGGAACCACGCGATGTCGGAAAGCAATGCTATCGCTGCGACGATCCCGAACATGACCGAAAGCCAGATCGAGGGCCAGTGCAACGGGTTGGCGCAGGTCATCGCGCCGCAGCTGCAAAAGCTGGGGACCGACAGCCCGGATCAGGTTGTCAGTGCCACGCGCGGGGTTCTGGAGAATTCGGGCCAGCCGATGGATCAACTGACCTCGGGCGGCAAGGTTTGCCTCGGCGTCGGGTATCGCACCGACAACGCGCAGATGGCGCTGGCCTCGGCGGTGTTGCTGGTTGGGGCCGGGCAGGGTGGCTATGGCGAAATCGTTTCGCACCACATGCGCGAAGGGATCGGCACCGCCCGTGCCTCGGCACAGGTGGCGGGTGCCTGGATGCAGAAGGCGTTGAGCGCGCTCGATTCCGGTGGCGCCATGGTGCTGGGCCAGTCGCCCGACCGGGTGTCCGTGCTGCGCGAAGCGTCGGGTGGCAGCGCGTCGGCGGCGGCCCTGCCGGCCTTCCCGTCATCGAGCAACTGATACCGACCGGACCACGGAATGCGAACGCCGCCCCTTGGGGCGGCGTTTTTCGTCTCGAACCTGTGTTCCGGGCTGGATAACGTCGGCGGCGGGCGGTCGCCCGGACCACGACGTGAAACTATTTCTGCGGCAATGGGCCGACCATCATGATCATCTGGCGGCCTTCCATCTTGGGCATGTTTTCGACGCGGCCGATATCCTTGACGTCTTCGGCCACACGTTCCAGCAGTTCGCGGCCGAGATTCTGGTGCGCCATCTCACGGCCGCGGAATCGCAGCGTGACCTTCACCTTGTCGCCGTTTTCAAGGAACTTGAACACGTTGCGCATTTTGACGTCGTAGTCATGTGTGTCCGTATTGGGTCGGAATTTGACCTCTTTGACCTCGATGACTTTCTGTTTCTTGCGCGCTTCGCTTTCGCGTTTCTGCTGTTCGTACTTGAATTTGCCGAAATCCATGATCTTGCAGACGGGTGGATTGGCGTTTGGCGAAATCTCGACAAGGTCCAGGCCTTCTTCTGCGGCAAGGTCCATGGCTTTGGCGGGAGTCACGACGCCGATGTTTTCGCCGCCGGCACCGATCAGGCGCACTTCAGGGGCGCGAATCTTGTCATTGACGCGCGGGCCGGTGTCGCGTTGCGGCGGCGCGTTGTGAGGTCTGCGAGCTATCGGTTCTGTCCTTTGATGGTTTCAATTCGTGGAGCGCAAAGTAGCTATGGCAACGATGCGGATCAACCCGCAAATAACCGCCGATCGGGGAACCGCGCCGAAGTTGCGCTTTGATCGGGCGCGCGTGCAAAGCAGAATTGCGCTAAGGTACGAAAGCAGTGGTTTTCATAGTCACTGAGGAGGAACCGATATGAAACCGGTAATGTGGATTGCAGCAGTTATACTGGTCGTGATCGTGGGCTATATGTTCATGGGCGGCGGGCAGCCGACCGGCACTGAACAGCCGGCCGAGGCCACACAGGACAGTTCGGCGACAGGTGATACGACGGACAGTTCTGAAGGCAGCACCGACAGCGGATCGACAACCGGATCCAACTGACGGCCCGAACGCTGGCGGTCAGCCCACGAAGGCCTTTTCGATCACGAATTCCTTGGGGTCGGAATTGGCGCCCTCGCGCAGGCCGAACCCTTCGAGAATCGCCTTGATATCGTGGTTGAACGCCAGCGACCCGCAGACCATGGCCCGGTCGGTTTCCGGGCTGATGCCATCGATGCCGAGATCGCGGAACACGGTGCCGTTCTGCAGCAGTTCCGTGATCCGTCCCATGCGTGGGCTCTCTTCGCGCGTGGTGGTCGGATAGTAGCGGATCTTGTCGGCAAAGCCGTCACCGATCAGTTCGGCCAGCATTTCGTCCTGCCGGATGGAATCGATCAGTTGCCGGCCATAGTCCAGCTCGGCCACCTCGCGGCAGGTGTGGGTGATGATGACCTCGTCGTAATCCTCGTAGGTCTGCGGTTCGCGCAGCAGCGAGGCGAAGGGGGCAAAGCCGGTGCCGGTGGCAAAGAACCAGATCCGTTTGCCCGGCAGCAGCGCGTCATGCACCAGCGTGCCGACCGGTTTCGGCCGCAGGATGATCTGGTCGCCCGGCGCGATATGTTGCAGTTTCGAGGTCAGGGGACCGTCCTGCACCTTGATCGAATAGAATTCCAGTTCCTCGTCCCAGGACGGCGAGGCGATGGAATAGGCGCGTAGCAGCGGTTTGCCGTTATCACCCAGCAGCCCGATCATGACGAATTCGCCCGACCGGAACCGCAACGACGCGGGGCGGGTGACCCGGAAGGAAAACAATCTGTCTGTCCAGTGCTGGACATGGGTGACGGTCTGCGCATCGGGCAGGGTGGGAACTTTGACGGCGGCGGCTTCGGTCACGGGTCTCAACTCGGTCATGCTGTTTTCGGCGCCGGTCAGGGCGCTGCCTCTAGCTAGGGGAACGGGGCAGGGAAAAAAAGGGAAAACTCAGCCGCGCAGCCGCGACTGATAGTCGTGGGCGCGCCAGTCGGCGCGCGACAGCCATTGATCCTCGGGCTGGCGGGCGGCCAGATCGGGGTCGATTTCGACCTCGTCGAACCCGGCCCGGCGGGCCATTGCGTATTGATCCGCCAGGACGTGGCCATAGGCGCGCAGACGGCCGGCGTAACCCATCAGCCGCAATTGCCGGGCGATGGAAAATCCGCGCCCGTCCGCCGAGGATGGGAAGTGTAGCCGGATCAGGTCGACGCCATTCAGCTTGCCCGACAACGTTGCCGGGTCGGTGTCGGGGGGCAGGTCCAGCGCGCTGGGCGTATCGAACCCGCCGGTCCAGTCATCGGGGCCAAAGCCCGCATCGGTCACGATCACATTCATTGTTCAGCTTCCGTTTCTCACCAGTTTGCCATCCACGAAATGGATGCCGCATTCGTCTTTCTGGCTGTTCCGCCAGCGCCCGGCCCGGGCATCCTCTCCGGGGCGCACCTGCGAGGTGCAGGGCGCGCAACCGATGGAGGGATAGCCCTGGGCGACCAGCGGATGCCGGGGCAGACGGTTTTCCTCCATGTAGTCGCGCACGTCCTGTGGCGTCCAATGGGCCAGCGGGTTGATCTTGATCCGGGTTGTGCCGGTTTCGGTCTCGAAGAAATCCAGCGCCGCGCGTCCGCCCGACTGGAACCGCTTGCGCCCGGTGATCCAGCCGTCGAACCGCACCAGCGCCGCCTGTAGCGGCGCGGTCTTGCGCAGGGCGCAGCAGGCATCCGTATTGCGCAGGTGCAGCAGCCCGTCGGGATCCTGCGCGGCGATGTCGGCGGCCCTGATCACCGAGACGTTGCGCAGGCCCAGCCGCTCGGTCACTTCGGTCTGATAGACCAGCGTTTCAGTGAACAGCATTTCGGTATCGACGAACAGCACCGGCGTATCCGGGTCGCTGATCGCGGCCATGTGCAGCAGCACCACGGATTCCGCGCCGAAGCTGGAAACCAGCGCCACCCGGCCCGCCTCGGTGAGCGCCGCGCGCATTACGTCGGTAGCGCCGTGGTGGCGGTAGCGCGCATTCAGCGCCGCCACCCGGTCCTGCAGCGCCGCCGTATCGTTGGCGTCGGAGCCTCCGGCGGGAGTTTTCTGGGCAAGATGAAGCATGGGCTCAGGCAGCTTTATCCTTGGTCTGCGGGTAGAGCGCGGCGCGGAACGGATCCATGCCCAGCCTGCGGAAGGTTTGCAGGAAGGTTTCGTCGCGGCTTTCGCGCAGGTCGAGATAGGCCAGCACCAGCCGTTCGACGGCGCCCACGATTTCATCGGCCGAGAAGCCTGGCCCGGCACGGGTGCCGATCTCGGTATCGTCGGTGGCATCGCCGCCCAGCGTGATCTGGTAGTTTTCCACGCCGGCCCGGTCGAGCCCCAGGATGCCGATATGCCCCACATGGTGGTGGCCGCAGGCATTGATGCAGCCCGAGATCTTGATCTTCAGCGGGCCTACGTCGTGTTCCAGCTTCAGCTCATCGAATCGGGTCGCGATCTGCTGGGCCACGGGGATCGACCGTGCAGTGGCCAGCGCGCAGTAATCCATGCCCGGGCAGGCGATGATATCCGAGATCAGGCCGATATTTGCAGTGCCCAGCCCTGCATCTTTGAGCGCGGCGTGCAGCGCGGGCAGGTCGGATTTGTGCACATGCGGCAGGATCACGTTCTGTTCGTGGCTGATGCGCAATTCGTGATGACCGTAGCGTTCGGCGAGATCGGCCAGCAGCCGCATCTGGTCCGAGGTGGCGTCGCCCGGGGTGGCGCCATGGGCCTTGAGCGAAACCGTGACGATCGCGTAGCCGGGCGCCCGGTGCGCGGAGAGGTTGGTATCGGCCCAGGCGCGGAACACCGGGTCGGCGGCATAGGTGTCGTCATAGGCGCCGGCCGGTGCATCGCGAAACGCGGGCGGGGCAAAGAACGCCTCGATTTCCGCCAGCCGCTGCTGATCGACGCCCGAGAATTCGCCGCGCAGGCGCAGGAACTGTTCCTCGACCAGCGCGCGGATCTTCTCGACCCCGTGTTCGTGCAGCAGGATCTTGATGCGAGCCTTGTACTTGTTGTCGCGCCGGCCGAGCAGGTTGTAGGTCGTCAGCACCGCCTCGAGATAGGGCAGAAGGTCGGCGCGCGGCAGGAAATCGCGCAGCGTCTTGCCGATCATCGGGGTGCGCCCGAGACCGCCGCCGACCACGACCTCGAACCCCTGCGCGCCATCGCGTTCGACGATGCGCAGGCCGATGTCATGGGCGCGGATCACCGCGCGGTCATGCGTGGCGCCGGTGATGCCAATCTTGAATTTGCGGCCCAGGAACTGGTACTCGGGATGGTCCGTCGACCATTGCCGGATCAGTTCGGCCACCGCGCGCGGGTCGGCGATTTCATCCGCCGCGGCACCGGCGAAATGATCGGCGGTCACGTTGCGGATGGTGTTGCCGCTGGTCTGGATCGCGTGCAGGCCCACCTCGGCCAGCGCGTCCAGGATGTCGGGCACCTCGTTCAGTTTGGGCCAGTTGTACTGGATGTTCTGCCGCGTGGTGAAATGGCCATAGCCCTTGTCCCAGCGGTCGGCGATTTCAGCCAGCTTGCGCATCTGCGACGGGTTCAGCGAGCCGTAGGGGATCGCCACCCGCAGCATATAGGCATGGAGCTGCAGGTAGAGGCCG
>CAYGNB010000004.1:0-6464 GCA_964351135.1 uncultured Rhodobacterales bacterium
TGTGACGTCTCCCTTTCAAGAATGAGTGGAACCGTTCGGCCCATTGTCGTCCGACATTCACAGGTTTCACCCGAACAAAATCTCTTGTTCCTGGCTTTGAAAGGCTCCACGATGAACGCTTTGATCAGCGAATTTCAACCCAACCCGGCCGGCTCCGACCCATCGACACAGTTTATCGAACTCTTCGGCGCCCCCAACCAAACCTTTGCCGGTTGGCTGCTGAGTATCGAGAGCGACGAAGGCTCCTCGGCCGGAACCATCGATCGTGCCTTCAAGGTAACCGGCACCTTCAATACGTCCGGCATTCTGACGGTCGAGGTCCCGGATCTGGAAAACCCCAGCTTCACCTATGCGCTGGTCGATGAATTTACCGGAGCAGTGGGCGACGATCTGGACACCAACAACGATGGCGTTCTGGATGCGGATCTCGCCCTGCTGGGCATCACCACAGTGTTCGACGCCGTGGGCATCCCGGATGCCGAGGCAGACGAGGGTTTTGTCTATGGCGCGCAGTTGGGCGGGGTCGATTTCGACTTCACCGGCGCCGAACCCGAGCTTGTGTTCCGCAGCGGATCGGACGGGCATTTCTATGCAGTCAACATGATCGGTGACGCCCAGGTTTTCGACGCCAACGGAACGGTGATCAGCACGACCGAGTTTACCTCGGACCCGGCCGCAGCCACGACGATTGGCACCGTGAACCCGTCCTTCGTCGCACCGGCAAGTGACTTCACGCTGGAACTGCTGCACATCGCAGATCAGGAAGCGGCGACCAGCGCCATCACCAACGCGCCGAACCTGTCGGCCGTCGTGAACGCGCTGATGGCGCAGGATCTGGGCGATGACGGCGTGGCGGACAACACCCTGTTCCTGTCCTCGGGCGATGCCTTTATTCCCGGCGTCTTCTTCGGTGCCTCCGAAACGCTCTATGGCGCCGAAGGGATCGCGGACATTCAGATCCAGAATGAACTGGGCCTGCAGGCGATTGCCCTCGGCAACCACGAATTCGACCGCGGCACCGGGTTGCTGGCCAGCCTGATCGACGGCAGCGCCGGCGACGGCAGCACCATTCTGGGCCAGGACTTCACCGGCGCGGATTTCCCCTATCTGTCCACCAATCTCGACTATTCGACCGATCCGGCGCTGGCCGGGCTCGAGGTCGCAGGCGGCGACGCACCGCAGGCAAATACCGTGACCTCGTCGGTTGTCATCGACGTGAACGGCGAGAATATCGGCGTTGTCGGGGCCACGACGCCCACGCTGGCCTCGATCTCCAGCCCCGGCAGCCTCGACATCTCGCCGGCACCGTTCGATGCAACCCCGACGCCGGCTCAGCTCGATGCGCTGGCCGCCGAAATCCAGGCCGAAGTCGATGCGCTGAAAGCGGCCGACCCGACGCTCAACAAGATCGTCCTGCTGGCACATATGCAGCGTCTGGACATCGAACTGGCGCTGGCCGAACGCCTGACCGATGTCGACATCATCGTCGCAGGCGGGTCCAACACGCGCCTGTTCGACGACAACGACCGCATCCGTGACGGTGACAGCGATCAGGGTCAGTACCCGCAATTCGTGACCAATGCGGGCGGCACCCAGACCGCAGTTGTCAACACCGATGGCTCTTACAAATACGTGGGCCGGCTGGTCATCGATTTCGATGCGGATGGCAACATCATCCCGACCAGCTATGACGAAGACATCTCGGGCGCATATGCCACCGACGATCAGGGCGTGGCCGACCTGAGCGCCGAAGGCCTGATCGACCCTGAAATCCAGCAGATCGTCGATGAAATCGAGGCCCAGATCATCGCGGCGGAATCGAACGTGTTCGGCGTCTCGAACGTCTTTCTGAACGGCAACCGTTCAGGCACCGGCGATGCGACCGATCCCGACGGCGTGCGGACGCAGGAAACCAACCTCGGCAACCTGACCGCTGACGCCAACCTCGCAGCAGCCAGGGACGTCGATCCGGATGTCGTCGTGTCGATCAAGAACGGCGGCGGGATCCGCGCCTCGATCGGCGAAACGGTGGTTCTGCCGGGCGGCACCTCGGCGACACGCCTGCCGAATGGCGAACTGGTCGACAGCGACGGCAACATCATCAAACCGGCGGGCGGCATCAGCCAGAACGACATCCAGACCGCCCTGGCCTTCAACAACGCGTTGACGCTGCTGACCCTGACCAAGCAGGAACTGGTGGACGTTCTGGAACATGGCATCAGCGGACTGCCGGGCGTTGCCGGATCTTTCCCGCAAGTGTCGGGCGTAAAGTTCTCGTTCGATCCGGATCTGCCGGCTGGCGCACGTATCCAGACGGCTGCGATCTTTGACGAAGACGGCAACCTGATCATGAAACTCGTCGAGAACGGCGAGATTGTCGGGGACGCGACCGCAACCATCCGCGTTGTCACGCTCAACTTCCTGGCAGGCGGCGGCGACGGCTATCCCTTCCCCACCGGCCCCGAGGCGAACCGTGTCGATCTGAACGACCTGGACGGCGACGGCAATGACGACGGCGCCATGACCGGCGACGCGACATTTGCGACCGACGGGACCGAACAGGACGCGCTGGCCGAATATCTGGACGACAACCATGCCGATACGGCAAACGCCTATGACGAGGCGGACGCCGGTCGCGACAGCGACGCACGCATCCAGAACCTGAACTTCACCGGTGACACCGTTCTGGACGGAACCGAAGAACCGGCACCGCAGCCCACAGGCGATATCGTGTTTGAAACCGTCGCCGTATTCGAGGGCGAAGGTGGCGAAGGCGCGGCGGAATCGGTCGCGCACGAAGATGGCAAGCTCTATGTCACCAACGGCGAACAGGGCCGGATCGACATCTTCAACATCCCCGAGACCGCAGGCGCGGCGACCGATCCGGTCGCGTTCATCGACCTGACCGGTCTGGACGGCTACGACGGGGTTCAGTCGGTGGCGATCAAGAACGGCGTCGTCGCCGTCGCCATCGCGCGCGCGCCGGTCGCGCAGACCGCGTTCGGTCAGACGGTCATGTTGTCTCAGGCCGGTATCGTGGCCCTGTTCGATGCCGAGACACGCGCGCTGCTGGCGACAGTCGACGTCGGCAACCTGCCCGATCAGCTGACCTTCAGCGAAGACGGCACACAGTTGCTGGTCGCCGGCGAAGGCGAAAAGAACGATGACAGCGACAATGACGACAACCCGCTGGGCACCGTCGCCGTGATCGATGTCACCGACCCGACCGCGCCGACCGCCGAGATCCTGGACTTCGCCCAGTTCAACGGGCTCGAAGATCTGGCCCGCGACGCGGGTATCCGGATCCAGGAGGGTGTCAGCTTTGGCGAGGATGTCGAGCCAGAATACATCGCCATCAGCCCCGACGGGACCACGGCCTTTGTCTCGCTTCAGGAAAACAACGCCATCGCCAAGATCGATCTGGCCACCAACACGGTCGTCGACATCTTCTCGCTGGGGGTCGTCGATTTCGGCAGCGACAGCAAGCTGGACGCCGACGATAACGGCGAAATCGATATCCGGAATTTCGACAACCTCGCCGGGTTCCGGATGGCGGACGCGATCACCTCGTTCGAGGTGGACGGCCAGACCTATGTCGCCACCGCAAACGAAGGCGACAGCCGCGGCTTTGACGAGGCGCGCGTGGAAGATCTGGCCGCGGCGAGCCTGATAGACCCGAGCGTCGACATCACCGGGCTGGAGCGTCTGGAGGTGTCCACCGTCGACGGCGACACGGATGGAGACGGCGATATCGACGTGCTTCACACTTTCTCGTCGCGGTCGTTCTCGATCTTCGACGCGAATGGCAACCTGATCTTTGACTCGGCCGATCAGTTCGAAAGGATCATCGCCGAGATCGCGCCCGAGCGTTTCAATGACGACGATGGCGACGATGGCGAGGATCGTTCGGATGCCAAAGGCCCCGAACCGGAAGCCATCGCCGTAGGCGAGGTTGGCGGCCGCCTCTATGCCTTTGTCGGGCTGGAGCGCGACAGCGGCATCATGGTCTACGACATCTCGGACCCGGCGAATGCGTTCTACGTGAACTACATTCCGCCGCTCCATGTCGACAACGCGCCCGACGGCACCCCTGCGCTGCATTCGCCCGAGGTCATCGCCTTCATCTCCGAAGACGAAAGCACCACCGGCAATGCGCAGATTGCGGTGTCCTACGAGGTATCCGGGACAACCGCCGTTTACGATCTCAGCTCGATCAACCCGATCGTCACGATCATGGACATCCAGGGCGAAGGCCACGTTTCCGAATATGTCGGGCGCACGGTGACGACGACCGGCATCGTGACCGCGATCGACTCGAACGGCTACTATCTGCAGGATGCCGACGGGGACGGCAACGACGCCACATCGGACGGCATCTTTGTCTACACCGGCTCGGCACCGACACTCGCGGTCGGCGACGAGGTCGAAATCTCCGGCGATGTGTCCGAGTTCATCCCGGGCGGCGCCGGAACGGGCAACCTGTCGATCACCCAGATCAGCGCCAACACCCAAGAGGTCCTGTCCTCGGGCAACACGGTCACGGCGGTCGTACTGGGCGCCAACGGCCGTCCGATCCCGACCGAACAGATCATCTCGGACGACGAGTTGCCGGTAAACCTGCAAACCGATCCGGGCGACTATGATCCGGAAAACGACGGCATCGACTTCTACGAAAGCCTGGAAGGCATGCTGGTGACCGTGGACAACCCGGTCGCGATCTCGGCCACCAACCGGTTCAACGAAACCTGGGTCGTCGCAGATGACGGCGCCGGAACCACACCGGGCCTCAACGATCGCGGCGCGCTGAACCTGAATGCCGACGCAGACGGGTATGGCGATCTCAACCCCGAGCGGATCCAGATCCAGTACGATGGCGATTTGCTGCCGGACGGGTTCACGGGGCCGGACCTGAATGTCGGTGACGATCTCAGCGATGTAACCGGCGTCGTCGGATACGGGTTCGGAAACTACGAGATCAATGTGACCGAAGCGTTCACAGTCGAAGCGGCCAGCACCAATACCGCCGAGGTCACCACGATTGCGGGGTCGACGGACGACCTGACGGTCGCGACCTACAACATGCTCAACGTGACGTCGAACCCGGCGGATGGCGACGCGGACCAGATCGCGCAGCTTGCCGCCCAGATCGTCAACAACATGGGCAGCCCGGATATCCTTGCCCTGCAGGAAATCCAGGACAATTCGGGGGTCACCGACGACGGCACGCTGAGTGCCGACGAGACGCTGCAGGCCATCGTCGATGCCATCGTGGCAGCCGGCGGACCGGTCTACAGCTTCCAGAGCGCGGTTGTCGACGAAGACGGTGAGAACGGCGGTGTTCCGGGCGGCAATATCCGCAACGCGTTCCTCTATAACGAAGAGCGGGTCGAGGCGAACAGCTTCCTGACACTGGAAAGCAACGTCCTGACCGACATGGGGGTCACCAACCCCGATGCCTTCGAAGGGTCGCGCGATCCGCTGCTGGGTGTCTTTACCTTCAACGATCAGGAAATCACCCTGATCAACAACCACTTCTCGTCACGGTCCGGGTCCGACCCGATCTATGGCGGGCCGCAGCCGTTTAACCAGGGCGCCGAAGCGGTGCGCGAGCAGCAGGCCAAGACCATCAACGAGGTCGTGGACAAACTGCTGGCCAATGACGCCGACGCGAATATCGCGGTTCTGGGCGATCTGAACACCTTCGACTTCACCGATGAACTGACCGAAGATCTGCCGGGCGTCGGTGATGAGAAGGTTCTGACCAACCTGATCGACCAGCTGGACGGGGACGAAGCCTATACCTTCATCTTCGATGGCAACGCGCAGGCCCTGGACCACATCTTTGTGTCCGACAACCTGCTGGACGGCGCTCAGGTCGACGTCGTTCACGTCAACACCGACTTTGCCGATTTCGCGTCGGATCACGACCCGATTGTCGCCAGCTTCACGCTGGAGGCGCCGGTGGAGGTCGAAGACCAGATCCTGATCGGAACACGCCGTGACGACGATCTGACCGGTGACGAGGGCAATGACGTCATTCTCGGCTGGAGGGGCCATGACACCCTGTCCGGAAATGGCGGAAATGACTTCATCTCGGGCGGTCGCGGCCATGACCACATACTCGGCGGCGACGGCAACGACATCCTGCTGGGCGGCCGGGGGCGTGACGTGATCGACGGCGGCGCCGGCGACGACATCATCGCCGGCGGCAAGGGCCGGGATATGATCACCGGTGGTGAAGGCGACGATATCGTCATCGACGCCCAGCGTGCCGATACCTTCTACTTCAGCGGCGATTTCGGGTCTGACGCGATCTTCGGAGATTCAGTTGGCCTGAACCAGCTGGTGTTCGAGAACGTCACGGATGACGACATCACTGCGGTGGAGGTCGGTGACGACCTGCTGGTCACCGTCACCGGCGAAGATACGTTCGGAACCATCACCATTTTCGATGCCGAATACCC
>CAYGNB010000004.1:6564-8425 GCA_964351135.1 uncultured Rhodobacterales bacterium
GCCAGCCGCGCACCGGACATCCCCAGCGGATGGCCCAGTGCGATGGCCCCGCCATTGGGGTTCACATGGGCGGCATCATCCGGCAGGCCCAGATGACGCGTGACCGCCAGCGCCTGGGACGCAAAGGCTTCGTTCAGCTCGATCACGCCGATCTCGTCGATCCGGTGACCGGTCCGCGCCAGCAGCTTTTCGGTTGCCAGCGCCGGGGCGAAACCCATGATACGCGGCGCGACGCCCGCCGTGGCCGCACCCAGAATGCGCGCACGCGGCGTCAGCCCATATTTTTCGACCGCCGCCTCCGATGCCACGACCAGCGCCGCTGCCCCGTCGTTGACGCCCGAGGCATTGCCCGCCGTCACCGTCCCGCCCTCGCGGAACGGCGCGCGAAGCCCGGCAAGCTGTTCCAGGCTGGTTTCACGCGGATGTTCGTCGTGGCTGACGATCACCGGTTCGCGCCTGCCTTGCGGCACTGTCACCGGAACAATTTCCCGGTCGAACCGGCCAGTCGCACGCGCGGCCAGTGCGCGCTGCTGCGAACGCAGGGCGAAATTGTCCTGATCGGCCCGCGAGACGTTGAAATCCTCGGCCACGTTCTCGGCCGTTTCGGGCATGGACTCGACGCCGTACTGCGTTTTCATCAGCGGATTGACAAAGCGCCAGCCGATGGTCGTGTCGTAAACCGCGTTGGCACGGGAAAACGCGCTGGTCGCCTTGGGCATCACGAAAGGCGCGCGGCTCATGCTTTCGACACCGCCGGCCAGCATCAGGTCTGCCTCACCCGCTTTTACCGCCCGCGCCGCGATCGCCACCGCGTCGAGACCCGACCCGCAGAGCCGGTTCACCGTGCTGCCCGGCACGCTGTCGGGCAGGCCCGACAGCAGAACCGACATCCGCGCGACGTTACGGTTGTCCTCGCCCGCCTGATTGGCACAACCCATGACCACATCCTCGATCGCAGCAGGATCGAGCCCCGGCAGCCGCTCGATCAGCGCGCGGATCGTGCCCGCAAGCAGGTCGTCGGGCCTGACCGACGACAACGCGCCGCCGTAACGGCCAATCGGCGTTCTCACACCCTCGCAAAGAAACGCTTCGGTCATGTCACTCGCTCTCCTGTATCTTTGTCCTGCCGGATCAGCGCGCCAGATGATCGAGCAGCGCGCTCAACCTGCGGTCGCGGTCACGCTGCAATGTGTCGATATCCTTGCCGGCGGCCTCGTCCTCTATGCCGCGCACCAGCGTTTCGGTCAGCGCGCTCAGATCGGGGGTGCGAAACGCCTCCCACCGCTTCTGGATCCCCGGGCCGAGCTGTTCGACGAAATGCCGCATCCCGCCAGCCCCTCCACCGAGGTGGAACGCCATATGCGGCCCGACCACCGACCAACGGGGGCCCAGACTGTTGGTCACGGCCTGATCGACCTGCGCAACCGTCGCGATTCCGTCTTCGACACAGGCCACGGCCTCGCGCCACAGCGCCGCCTGCAGCCGGTTCACCAGATGCCCGGGGGCCTCTTTCGCAAGCGTCACCGCAACCTTGCCGATATGGGTGTAGAACCCGGCGGCGGCGGTCACAGCCTCGGGCGTACTCAGCCGGCCCGGCACCACTTCGACCAGTGGCATCAGGTGAACCGGATGGAACGGATGCCCCACGACCATGCGGCCCGGAGAGGAAAGCGCCTCCTGAAAATCGCTCAGCAGCAGCCCCGAGGTGCTGGTTGCGATCACCACATCCGCAGGCAGCACCCGGTCCAGCCGGGTCAGAACATCCGCTTTGACCGCCACACGTTCGGGCACGTTTTCCTGAACGAAATCCGCGCCCTGCACCGCCTCTTCCAGCGTATCGTGCAGACTGATCCGCATCGTC
>CAYGNB010000004.1:8525-18479 GCA_964351135.1 uncultured Rhodobacterales bacterium
GCCAGCGCGATCACAAGGATCATCTGCGCCGACAAGGCCCCGATCCCGCCCGGATAGAGCAGACACAGCCCCGACAGGAACATCAGCCCTTGCGCCAGCACCCCGACCACACCTCGGCCAAGCGATCCGAACCCGATCAGGTAGCGCTGCGTCCCCGCCGAGATGAACAGCACCCCGACAAAGGCAGTGCCGAGAATGAACAGGATCTCGCCCGGTGTCCCCTTCAGGATCAGCGCCGGATTCAGCACAAAGAAGAACGGCACCACATAAATGATGCTGCCCAGCCGCATCGAGGTCAGCCCGGTACGGATCGGGCTGGCGCCCGCGATGCTGGCCGCCGTGAACGACCCCAGCGCCACGGGCGGCGTGATATAGGACAGCATGCCCCAATAGAGAATGAAGAGATGCACCGCCAGCGGGTCGAGCCCCGCCGTGACCAGCCCCGGCGCGAGGATGATCGCGAGGAACACGTAGGCGGCGGTGACGGTCATTCCCATTCCCAGGAGGAAACTGGTGATCGCCCCCATCACAAGCATCAGGATCGCGCTGCCCCCGGCCAGTACGATCAGATCGGTGGCCAGCGTTCCGGCAAGGCCGCTCAGCACCAGCGCGCCGACGATCAGGCCGATCCCGACCAGGATCGCGGTCAGTTCGACCAGCGTGCGGCCGACGTCGTAGACAAAGTCCAGAGCGTCCGAGAAGCTCATCCGTTTGCCGAAGATCTGGTTCACCACCAGCAGCACCGCCGTGGCATAGAACGGCGCCGCCGCTTCCTGCTTCAGGAACAGCAGCATCCACATCAGCAGCGCGAAGGCAAAGATATGGTGCCAGCCTTCCTTGAGCGCATCGCGCACGGTCGGCAGTTCCTCGCGCGGAATGCCTTTCAGCCCCTTGCGGGCGGAATAGGCGTCGATCTGCAGAAACAGCGCCAGATAGAACAGGACCGACGGAATGATCGCGGCCAGCACCACGTCGGAATAGGGGATTTGCAAAAACGAGGCCATGATAAAGGCCGTCGCCCCCATGACCGGCGGCATCAGCACGGCACCGGTCGAGGCACAGGCCTCGATCCCGGCGGCATGTTCCCGGTCGAACCCGGTCCGGCGCATTGCCGGTATCGACATCGCGCCGGTGGTCAGCACATTGGTGATCACGCTGCCGCTCATCGACCCCAGCAAGCCGCTGGAAAAGATCGAAACCTTGGCCGCACCGCCGCGCACGGTTCCGAGGATGGCAAAGGACAGGTCCATGAAGACCTTGCCCGCCCCGGTCGCCTGAAGCGCCGCACCGAATATGATGAAACCGACGACCAGCGACCCGAAAGCCTGCATCGGAATGCCAAAGGCGCTTTCGCTGGAAAACGCATAGAAACTCGCCGTGGTTTCGGGCGATTGCGGAAAGCCCTGGATCGGCCCCGGCACCTTGTCGGCAACCAGCGGATACAGCGACAGAACCGCCACGATGATGCCGAGCGCGGTGCCGCCGGCACGGCGGCTGGCCTCGATCAACAGAAGCCAGAACAGCCCGGCGACGACCTGCGCCCGCAGCGGCGCGACGTATTCCCAACCGGCCAGAACGATGGTCTCGCTGTTGAGGTTGAAGAACAGCAGGACCCCCACCATCAACGACGCCAGCCCCACATCGTAGAGCGGCACCCGGTCGCGCGGCGCGGACGGGGTGGCCGGTGCCGCGATGAAGATGAACGGCAGGACGAACAGCGCGAGCAGATAGAGGAAGGACGCCCCCACGAGGGTGTGCCCGACGAAGAACTGCAGGTTGAACAGCTGGTTGACCACAACCCCGACGGCCGCGATCGTCGCCAGTATCAGGGAGATGCGCCAAGTCCCGGCAAGACGACGGTAGCGGAGGGTCTCCGCTACCGTCTCGTTCCGTTCCTCGGTCGAGGGCGCATCGACGCCCGCCGCCGTCATTCGAAGACAGGCTCCATCCCGGCGCCGGTCAGCGCCTCGGCGCGGGCATCAAGCCATGCCTGTTCGAACGCCTCGCCCGACAGATCGCCCGCGGTTTCCTTGAACGCGGTCCATGCGTCGGCCAGCACGTTCTGCCGTTCGATCAGCTTGTCGTTATGTGCCTGCATCTCGTCGGTCCAGACACCGCGCTCGCGGAAAAAGCGAATAGCACCGTCATGATAAGGCACGGCCCAGGTGAAGTTCTGACGCTCCAGCGCCCAGCCGGACGCCCCCGGCGCCCCGTCCTTGTAGTGCGGGAAGAGGTCGACCATCGCCTTGGTCATGGCATAGACGAGATCTTCGTCCTGATTTTCGTAAACCATGAGCTGCGGCATCGGATACAGCGCGCCGTGATGCGGCTTTTCGGGGGTTACCCCCGCACCCTCGGTGCCCACGCTGTAGATGTAGTAGGGCGCCTTGGCCTTGAGGATTTCCCACGCCTCGGTGTCCTCTTCGGGGATTTCCGGCCAGATCAGACCGCGCGGCGATGCCTCCAGCTGGTACGCCCGGCCGGTCGCCATCAGGGCAAAGGCCGCGTCCACCTGGTTCGAGATGATACCGTCCCAGGAATCGCCGAAGCCCGAAAACTCGACAACCTCTACATCGTCCCAGGTCAGCCCGGCCGAGGCCAGCAGCGCCTCTGTGTTGTAGTTCAGCGATGCGGCCGCCTTGATCCGCGCCACCCGCTTGCCCTTCAGATCGGCCAGCGTCTCGACACCGATATCATTGGCGACACCCAGTCCCAGATTGGTATCGCCGATCGAGGTCATCACGATCCGCATCGGCTGCGGGCCCCAGTCGGCCGCGGCGAAGTCGAACACGCCTTCCTGCGCGAAATAGCTGGCAACCCCGCCGGCAATGGCATGAACCTGCCCTGCCCGTGCGGGAATGGTGCGCGCGATATCGTTCTTGCCGGGAAGAATGCGCAGGTTCACACCCAGTTCCTGCTTCATCGCCTTCCCGATTGCGACCGCCTGATTATAGCTGGCCCCGCCAACGCCATAGGACGACCAGGCCATGGTCTTGGGCAACTCCTGCGCGGCGGCGGGCACTGCCGTCAGCAGCGTCGCCGCCAGCGTGGTTACGGCAAATTTGGTCTGCGAAAAACGGTACAAGTCTTTACTCCTCTCAGCTGGAAAGCTTTCCCCAGAAGGGCGGATTCGCGCTTCTGCGGCGCAGGTTGCACAAATTTGCGGCAAGGAAAAGACAAAATGGGACGCCGTTCCGTGTTGCGGAACAAGCGGCGTTATGGCAGAGCAATTGCGATCCCGCCCCTTCCGGTTTCGCACCAAAAGGTGCATGCCGGGCGGGCGCATAACTGCAAGACGTCACAGTAAGGACGAGCATGGCCGACAAAACCATCATCACCTGCGCAATCACCGGCTCTTTCGACACGCCGCGTAAGAACCCTGCCGTTCCCGTCACCCCGCAAGAGATCGCCGATTCGGCCATCGGGGCGGCGCAGGCCGGTGCCGCGGTCGCGCATATTCACGTACGCAATCCCGAAACCGGCACGCCCTCGATGGATATCGCGCTTTACCGCGAAGTCGTGGAGCGGGTGCGCGATTCCGGGGTCGACGTTGTGCTGAACCTCACCACCGGTGCTGGCGCGCGCTATATCCCCTCGTCCGAAAACATGGCCATTGGCGGCCCCGGCACCACCCTGCGCGCGCCCGAGGAACGGGTCGCCCATGTGCTAGAACTCAAGCCCGAACTCTGCACCCTCGATATCGGCACGATGAATTTCGGCGAACACGCCTTTCTCAACCTGCCCGAACATCTGCGGATCATGGCCCGGCTCGTGGAAGAGGCCGGCACCAAGCCCGAGCTTGAAGTTTTCGATATCGGCCACGTGGTTCTGGCCCGCAAACTGCTCGCCGAAGGCGCGCTGACCGGGCGGCCGCTCTTCCAGATCTGCCTCGGCATCCCCTACGGCGCCGACGCGACGCCGCAATCGCATCTCTTCCTGCAATCGCAACTGCCCGCCGACGCCAACTGGGCGGCCTTCGGCATCGGCCGGCACGAATTCGACATGGTGGCACTGTCGGCAGCCTGCGGCGGCCATGTCCGCGTCGGGCTCGAGGACAATCTCTACCTGTCACGCGGCGTGCTCGCCCCCGACAACGCCTCGCTGGTGCGGCGCGCGGTGCAGATCCTCGACGGCATGGGCAAGGACCGCGCCAGCGCCGCCGACGCCCGCGCCATCCTCGGACTGGAGGGTTAATCCGATGGAAATCACACAAGACACCCGCGTTCTCGTCACCGGCGGCGCCTCGGGCATCGGGCTGGCAACCGTTCGCGCCTTTCTGGGCGCCGGCGCGACCGTCGCCGTCAATCACCTGCCCGGCGATGCCGCCGCAGAGGCCACGATCGCGCAATTGCAGGCCGAATACGGGGAACCCCGCGTTCTGGCGGCACCGGGCGATGTCTCGGAACGCACCGCTGCCGAGGCGATGGTCGCAACCGCCAGCGCCGATCTTGGCGGGCTCGACGTTCTGGTCAACAATGCCGGCACTTCGCGCACCCGCGAACCGATCCCGATGTCGGATCTCGACCGCCTGACCGACGATTTCTGGTCGGGCATCCTCAACACCAACCTGATGGGCCCGTTCTGGTGTTCGCGCGCCGCCGTGCCGCATCTTCGGACCGGCGGGGCCATCATCAACACCGCCAGTATCGCCGGGCTGGGCGGCAGCGCCAGTTCCATGGCCTATGGCGCCAGCAAGGCCGCGCTGGTCAACATGACGATCAACCTTGCGCGCGGCCTCGGCCCGAACCTGAGGGTCAACGCGGTGGCGCCGGGCCTGACCCGCACACCGTGGACGGCGACATGGCCCGCCAGCCGCACCGAGGGCTCGCTCGCCGCGTCTGCCCTGAAACGCTGGGTCGAACCCGAAGATGTGGCCCACGGCATCCTGTTTCTGGCCCAGAACCCGGCCATGACCGGCCAGACCATCACCATCGATTGCGGGCGGCTCTTCTAGGCCTGCCGCCGTCTGTCCAGTTCGGCCACCAGATCGCGCGGCGGAAGCGCTGAAATCTGCCGCGCGAGAGCCTCGATTGCCGGGCCGATCTCGTCTTCGATCCGCTGCCGTGGCAGCAGCGTTGCCAGCCCGCCGCAATTGACGGCCATCCGGGTGCGCGTATCGAGATCCAGCACCGGCGCCGCGACGGCATGTATTCCCGGCACCCAGCTATCCGTCGACAGGCAGAACCCGTGCTTTGCGATCTGCGTGCGGGCGTTTTCCGCAAGGGCGGCAAGCCCCGCCGCGGCAGCCGGATCGTTCACCGCGAGAAGCGCCTCGATTTCGGCCAGTTCCTCCGCATCGCAGGTCGCCAGATAGGCCTGCCCGATGGCCGAGACGAAAATCGGAAGCCGGTCGCCCACGGTCAGCCGCGTCGTAACCGCCGCCGCGCCTCGCGCCTGTTCGATATAGAGCATATCCAGCCCCTGCCGAATGCCCAGCGACGCGGAAACCGACGCCCGGGACGCCAGTTCCTGTAACGGCTGACGCGCACGCTGGCGGATATTCATGCTCGCCAGCGCGGAATACCCCAGCCGAAGGGCACCCGCCCCGATCCTGAACCCGCCCGTCGCCGAGGCCGGTTGCAGATATCCCAGTTCGCACAACACGCCGGTCAGCCGCGACACCGTCGACTTCGGCAGCCCCGTGCGCGCCGTGATCTCGGCATTGCTGAGGCTCTGCTCGCCGATCCCGAAAGCTTCCAGAATAAGAAACCCGCGCCGCAGGCTGTTCAGAGAGTTTTCCTTTTGCAAAACCTGTCCCCGGTTGAAACGCGGTGCAGACATCCGGCGGCGTCGGCCCGGCCGCGACAAAGCGCATATGCGCCCGCCACCGGCAATCCCTGCCCCGATCTTTCTGACCGCACCGTCTTGGTCAGGAGGTCTGTATAAACCCGCCGCTCAAAGGTCGCCACCTGCAAAGCGGTTTGCTTTGACAGCGTCGTCAGGTCTTTTGCGCAGCAGCTACAGCGTATCGGGCTTGCCACATTCGAGGAACACCCCGCGACCGGCCCCGCAGACCAGTTCTTCGTCACGAACGACGACCTCACCACGCGACAGCACGATTTCGGGCCAGCCGGTAACGCTCCGTCCTTCGTAGGGAGTGTAATCGACATTGTGATGCAGCATATCGTTGGAAATCGTTACCTGCCGGTCAGGATTCCAGATCGCGATATCTGCATCGCTGCCCACGGCAATCGTACCCTTTCGCGGCAGCAGCCCGTACAGCCGGGCCGGGTTGGTCGAGGTAAGTTCGACGAACCGGTGCAGCGAGAGACGGCCCTTAACCACGCCTTCCGAGAACAGGAGCGGCAGCCTGGTTTCGACACCGGGAATCCCGTTGGGCACATGGGTAAAGCTTGCCGTGTCGCCACGCACCTTCTTGCCCTTTGCGTCGTCGAACCGAAACGGCGCGTGATCGGACGAAAACACCTGGAAAGTGCCATCCTGCAGACCGCGCCAGACCGATTGCTGACTGGCCGCGTCGCGGGGCGGCGGGCTGCAAATATGCTTGGCACCCTCAAACCCGTCCAGCTTCAGATCGTCGGCGGTGAGAAAGAGGTACTGCGGGCAGGTTTCGGCAAAGATCCGCACCCCCCTGTGGCGCGCGGCCGCGATCTGGTCCATTGCCTCTCCGCCCGAGACATGGACCACCAGCATCGGCACATCCACGATCTCGGCGAGCGAAATAGCCCGGTGGGTCGCTTCCCGTTCGGCGATGGCAGGGCGGGCGGCTGCGTGGAAATGCGGCGCGGTATCGCCAGCCAGTTCCAGCGCCTCTGTCAGCCATGCGATCACGTCCGAGTTCTCGGCATGGATCATCGTCAGCGCGCCTTCACGCTTCGCAAGTGCGAGCACCTCGAGGATCTGACGGTCGTTCAGCTTCAGGTCGTCATAGGTCGTATAGATCTTGAACGAGGTATAGCCCTCGCGGATCAGCGCCGGAAGCTCCTGCCCCAGGACCTGTTCGGTCGGGTCAGTGACGATCAGATGGAACGCGTAATCAATGACGGCCTTGCCGTTCGCCCGTTCGTGATAGTCCCTGACCGCGTCTCGCAGGCTTTGCCCTTTTTGCTGGCAGGCGAACGGGATGACCGTGGTCGTGCCACCGAACGCCGCCGACAGCGGCCCGGATTCGAAATCGTCGGCCATGACGGTGCCGTCGGAGGTCGGCTGGTCAAAATGGCAATGCGCATCCACGCCGCCGGGCAGGACCAGCTTGCCCGTGGCGTCTATCTCTTGCCGCGCGGCAGGCAGATCACTGGCCAGCGCGACGATCTGGCCATCGCGGATACCGATATCGGCTTGGAAGACATCCGAAGCAGTGGCGACCGTTCCATTTCGGATCGCGAGGTCGAGAGGTTCCGGCATTGACAGCTCCATCAACCGTACATCGTGCGCGGCAGCCAGGTGGCAATGCCGGGCATCCAAATCAGCAGGAGAACAAAAAGGATCATGATGATCACATAGGGAAAGGCCCCACGGATCAGGTCCATAAACGGCCCGTCATCCTGACGGACGCCATGCACCACATAAAGGTTCATCCCCACGGGCGGCGTGATCATCCCGAGTTCGCACATGATGATTATGAAGATGCCGAACCAGACGGGATCGACGCCCATCGCGGTCACGACCGGCACGGCGATCGGGATCGTCAGCACCATCATCGAAAGCACATCCATGAACATGCCCAGCAAGATGTAGAACACGATCAGGACAAGCAGCAGTTGCGTGGTGGACAGGCCAAGCGAGGTCACCCAATTGGTCGTTGTCTGCGCCACGCCCGTCAGCGACAAGGTGACATTCAGGATGAAAGCCGCAAGCACGATCAGCAGCACCATGCCCGTTGTTCTCGCGGTCTGGACAAAGCACCTGCTGAAGAACTCGGCGCTGAAATGACCGCCGAGACCGACGATCACCAAAGCGGTAACAACACCGAGCGCGGCGGATTCGGTCGGCGTTGCGATGCCCAGATAGATCGACCCCATGACGACCAGAAAGATGATGGCCGGCGGGATCAGGGCGGTCGAGGCCCGCAGCTTGACGGACAAGGGTACCTCGGCGATCCTGGTTGACTTCTCGTTCCAGTTGCTGATCATGATCCAGATCATGAACAGCGCCACAAGCAGCAACCCGGGGATGATCCCCGCGACAAAGAGCTGTCCGATCGAGGTTTCGGCAAGCGAACCGTAAATGAGCAGGTTGACGCTCGGCGGGATCAGGATCCCCAACGTGCCACCGGCGGCTATGGATCCCAGCGACTGTGCCTTGTCATAGCCACGTTCGTTGAGCGACGGGGTGGCGACCGTGCCAATGGTCGCGGCGGTTGCCACGGACGACCCGGATGTCGCGGCGAACATCGCGCAGCAACCGATGTTGGTGTGCAGCAGCCCGCCGGGAAGCCGGTTCAGCCAGAGCGCAGTCGCCCCATACATCTTGTCGGCCATGCCGGAGCGGAGCATCAGCTCTCCCAGAAGGATGAAGAGCGGAATGGCGGTCAGAAGGTTGTCGTTCATGACCGACCACATCACGGGGCCGGTACTTTCGACCAGCGGCCAGCCAAAGGCCAGAACGCCGCCGACAACCCCCATGATCAGCATGACCGACGCGATTGGAATTCCCAGAAGCATGATCACGATCATGATCAGGAAAGAAACGGCGATTGTTGAGATGCCCACCATGTCAGCGACGCTCCAGATCTGAGAGTTCTTCGGCCAGTTCTTCCTGGGCACTCTTGGGGTGAAATTCTTCGTTCAGCTGATCGACCTGTCCGGCAAAGAACAGGCGGGACGCCCGCGCGAACGCCCAAAGCGACGCCGCCGTGAAGATCAGCATGGCGACATACCAGATCGTCTGGGGATAGATGAGCGGGGTCGACCACGCCGTCGGGGCGGTCGAGTTGTAGCTGAGCGTATCCCGGATCACCAACCAGATGTATCTGGCGACAAACAGCCCGAAGATGGCGAGCGACAAGGACGCCAGCCAGCTGAGCGCGGCCTGAACGGCCGGCGAAAACCTGGAATACAGAAGGTCGATGCGGATATGCGCCCGTTCTGACAGCGCAATGGTAAAGGCCAGGGCACCACTGACCGCGAGGATATAGCCGCCCAGTTCGTCAGCCCCCTGCAGCGACGCACCGAAGAGCTTGCGCATGACGGTCTCGAGCGTCACGAACAGCGACAAGCCGATCAAGAGCAGCCCAAAGAACCAGCTGATGACATTGATGAAACGATGCATGGAGCCCCCCAGTTGTCCGGGGTCCGCAATCCGCAACGGGACCGCGGACCGGTCAGTTTCGAGTTACTTGGCGACGCGGGCGCCGACGGTATCCATCCATTCCTGCGAGCAACTTGGATAGTTTGCGTCGCAAACTTCAGCCCAGGCCGGGAACGAAACGTCCATCAGGCCGTTTGACACGACGGCAAGATCCTCGTCCGAGACGGGGACTTCCGCCAGGTTGAAAGGCTTGTTCAGGTCACAGGGCGTCTTGCCGACATTGCAGTTCATCGCGTCGACATACAGCTCTTCGGAATAGGTCCAGATCTCTTCGACCAGCGCGTCGAATGCCGCCTGGATCTTTTGCTGTTCCTCTTCCGAGAAACTGTTCCAGGTGTTCAGGTTCATGCCATATCCCTGAACCGCAAAGCGGAAGGACAAAGGCATGATGTGGCTCGTCACTTCGGGCCAGTCGGACGAGTTGGCCGAGCTCGGGCCAGTGATGGCGCATTCCACCACGCCGCGCGCGAGGGATTGATAGACTTCCGAAAAACCCATCTGGACCGGGATGGCACCCACGGATTCGATGAATTTGGACAATGTCTGGTCATCGGTGCGGATCTTGACGCCCTTCAGGTCCGACAGCCCGGTGATTTCCTTGTTGCAGAACAGAACCTGCGGTCCAAACGGCCAGAGACCCAGCAGCTTGGTGTTGAAGGTTTGCTGAAGCTGCTTGTCCACCAC
>CAYGNB010000004.1:18579-20622 GCA_964351135.1 uncultured Rhodobacterales bacterium
TCAGAGAAGGCGGCAGTGGCCATCGCGCAACTCAATGCCAATGCCGTTAATGCCGTCAGTCGTTTCATGTGCGTATCCTCCGTGCTGCACAACAGGGTCGTCGGGAAAACCGATTATTCAGGGGGCCGATCGGCGCGGCTCAGCGCGTCGGGGCTGGCGTCATCCCGGCTGCTGACGAAATCGCTGACCAAAGCGCCGGTGCGCAGAACATGGTCGCGCATCAGCAGCGTCGCCTTTCCAGGGTCGCGGTCGTTGATCGCCTGCATGAACGCCTCGTGCTCGGCCATTGATTCAGCCCAACGGCGCATCGAATGAAGCGCGAAGTAGCGCACGCGGCGGGACCGGGTCATCAACCCGGTATGGATGTCCGTGAGCACCTCGTTGCCCGACATGGCCACGATCCGGTTATGAATATCGTAGTCTTTCTGGAAGCACTCGCGCCGGGCGCCCTTGTGAAAGAGAAGCATCATCCGGTCATGCATCCGGTTGAGCCGGCCAAGATCGACCTGCGTCATGCGGTCCATCGCAAGCTCCAGGGCAATCCTTTCGAGATTGGCGAGCACTTCGAATTGCTGCAACACCTCGTCCGAGGAGATCGTCGATACGACCGCCCCCCGGTTGGGATAGAAGGTCACCAGCCCTTCGGCCTCGAGAACTCTCAGCGCCTCGCGGAGCGGCGTGCGGGAAATCGAAAAAAGATCGCAAAGCTCTGCCTCGACCAGACGGGAACCCGCTGCCAGCTCTCCCGAGATGATCATTTCACGCAGAGTTTCGACAGCTTCGACGTGAAGAGCGCGCCGTCTGAGCGGACGCTTGGCCGGAGGTGAGGTTCGATCAGTACCCATCTCTTAAGCATGGCAGCAAATCAGCGCGTTGTGAAGAAAAGTTTATTGTTTAATTTCAATATGATAATTACTTATTGTATTTAATCATACAAAATGGTTATGCTATTGCCACAGTGAAGAAAGAGGATTCGTATGCCCGAAGGAAGAACCTTGATCGGTGTCCTGACACCGTCGTCCAACACCGTTCTGGAACCTCTGACCAGCGCCATGGTCGCCGATCTTTCAGACGTCTCGGCGCATTTCGGACGCTTCGGTGTTACCGAGATCTCGATGAACGAAGGGTCCCAGTCTCAGTTCGATCTGGAAAACCCTCTGGCAGCGGCCCATCTGCTTGCCGACGCACGCGTCGACGCGATCGTCTGGAGCGGAACCTCGGCCAGTTGGCTCGGTTTCGACCGCGACCGTACGCTCTGCGATCGGATCGAACAGGAAACCGGAATTCGCGCCGGGTCCTCCGTGCTCGCTATCAACGACCTCTTTGCTGCCTCCGGCGCGTCGACCTTCGGGCTGGTCAGCCCCTACGTCCAGGACGTTCAGGAGCGTATCGTTGCGAATTACGCTGCCAGCGGTCTGACATGCGTGTCGGAGCGGCATCTGGGTGAAACGGTGAACTACGCCTTCGCGGAATTCGACGAAGCCACGATCTCGGACCAGATCCGACAGGTCGCCAGCGCCGGCCCCGATGCGATTACCGTGATGTGCACCAACATGCGCGGGGCCCGCATCGTTCCCGAGTTGGAGGAGGAGCTGGGTATTCCGATCTTCGATTCCACCGCCGCGGCGGTCTGGACCGGAATGAAGATCGCCGGCGACGACCCGTCCCGCATCAAAGGCTGGGGGCAACTCTTCGGGATGTAACAACCACTCCAAGGGAAAGCGTGACATGGAGGAGCCCTGGACCCTGAACATCGCAGAGCTGACGGACCTTTACCGGCGGGGCGACGCCGATCCGGTCACGGTGGTCAAGGCATTCCGCGACCGCATAGCCAAGTGCGACCCGGCGCTGAACTGCTATGTCGCCATGAACCCGGCGGTTGAGGAAGACGCCCGGCAAAGCGCATTACGCTGGCGCGACGGCTCACCTCTCTCCCCGCTCGACGGCATTCCCATCGCGATCAAGGACAATCTGGTAACCGCAGGAATGCCGGCGACGTGGGGCAGCCGCGCATTCGCAGACAGGGTATGCTCGACCGACGAG
>CAYGNB010000004.1:20722-22185 GCA_964351135.1 uncultured Rhodobacterales bacterium
CACCGGAATTCGCGGTGGATGGCTATACGTCGAATGCGCTGTTCGGAACGACGCGGAACGCATTGAACCCGGATTTGACCCCCGGCGGATCGTCCGGCGGATCGGCCAGCGCCGCCGCGGCGGGAATGGCCATGGCAGCCATTGGCACCGATGGCGGCGGATCCATCAGACGGCCGGCCGGTTTTACCGGGCTTTATGGTTTGAAACCCGGCATCGGCTCGATCCCGCGGTACGGTGGCCTGCCGCAGATACTGCTCGATTTCGAAGTCGTCGGCGGGCTTGCGCGGTCGATCAGCGATCTTCGCCTGCTTCACGAACAGATGGCCGGACCGGACCGCCGCGACCGCCAGTCGCTGATGTATCGGCTGCGTCCGGTTCCCGACCGGCCGCTCCGCATCCTTCATGTGCCCGTGCTGGCGGATCAGCCGTGCGACAGGGACATCCTCGACGCCAGCGCCCTTGCAGCAGACCTGCTCCGGTCGCTTGGGCACAACGTCGAGACGGCGGAAATGCCGTTGGATCTGACCGCGTTGAATGAGGTCTGGCCGCGTATTGGGCGGGTCGGACTCGCCCGGCTGTTCGACGCGCAACCGAAGCTCGCCATGTTGGCTTCTCCTCCTTATCTGGACATGGCATCGGAAGGACGGCGCATCCCGGCAGTTCAGCTATGGGAAATCTTCGATATCGTTCAGACGCTGAGAAACGATATCGGGCAGATTTTTGCGGATTGGGATATCGTCATGATGCCCTGTTCCGCAGCGAAACCCTGGCTCGCCGACCTCCCCTATCCCGACGAAATCGACGGCCGGGCCGTTGGTCCACGCGGCCATGCAATCTATACGGGCTGGATCAATGCGGCCGGCATCCCCGCACTGGCGGTTCCGGTCGCCCCACCGATAGATGGTATCCCCGTCGGAGTTCAGTTCGCTGCCGACACCGGAAATGAAGAGCTTCTGTTGCAGATCGGCGAACAATTCGAGCGCGGGCAACATCGGACGACAACCAGCTGACGAGATGCATTCCGGTCGCGCAGTCAACTCTTACACCCGGTTCAGGCGTCGCTGATACATGCCAGATCGAAGCGATTTCTGACGAGCGCGGCTTTGTCGACGGCATGGACGCCGCACCGGTTCGAACCGGTTTTCCTGAACCTGGCTCCGGCTTGGAATGGCCCCTGACAGATGGCACCCAACCGGAATCTAGTCAGGTACCGGTCCCTCTCCGATATCCCAGAACAACCCCGCCATCAGCCGCAGGGCATCGCGGCATATGGGCTTCAGTACATGCTCGTTGGGTGCGTGCTGCGAACATCCGCGATAGCTGTGCGGAACCCAGACCGTCGGCAGTCCGAGAATGTCCGAGAAGCTGTCGTTGGGCAGGGAACCCGCGAGGTTGGGCAGGACATGCGGCGCTTTGCCGGCGGTCCGGGTCAGGCTGGTCTTGACATAGTCCACCCAGGGGTG
>CAYGNB010000004.1:22285-29143 GCA_964351135.1 uncultured Rhodobacterales bacterium
CGCAGGGCGGCGCGGATATCTTCGGTGAGGCTGGTGGGTCGCCATTCGGGGATTCTGATCTGACCGCGCGCATCGGTGATGGTGGCCAGCGCATGGGCAAGGATCAGCGCCGGATCTGCCAGCAGGCCGCCCCAGTTGCCCGAGTGATGCGCACCCTCGCGCAGATCGACGGTCAGGTCGAAACCGATGCCCCCGCGCGATCCCATGAACATGGTCGGCGTATCCGGTTGCAGGCGCGGTCCGTCCGAGGCGACCAGCACGTCGGCAGACAACCGGTCCTTGTGCGCAGTGAAAAACTCGGCCAGCCCGGCCGAACCGGTTTCTTCGCTCATCTCGATCAGGATCTTGCTGTTGAACCCCAGCGCGCCACGCGTTTCCAGCACTGTTTCCAACGCTGCGATGTTGATCAGATGTTGTCCCTTGTTGTCCGCCGTACCGCGCCCATAGAGCCGGTCGCCTTCCTCAACCAGCCTGAACGGGTGCAGCCCGTCGCGCCATTGTTCGGTCTGGGCACGAATCACATCGCCGTGGCCATAAGTAAGCACGGTCGGCAGGTTCGCGCCTTCGATGCGTTCGGCCAGCAGCAGCGGGCCACCGCGCGGGTCGGGGTTGTCGAAGATCTCGCAACTGTAGCCCGCGGCCTGAAGGCGCGGCAGCATCGCCTCGGTCAGATAGCGGTGCAGTTCAGGGCCACTGTCGGATTTCTGGCTCTCTGTTTCAAAGGCCACCAGGTCCGCAAGTTCGGACTGGAACCGGCCACTGTCGAAATAGTCCGAGATGCCGGTGATAGCGGTGTCGCGGCTCATATCTGGTCCTCGGCGATGGCATCGCCCCAGGGCGACATGATTTCGGTGCAGCCCGTGTTCCTGTCATTCCGGCGCATCACGCCGGCGGGGCAGGCAAAGGCATAGGGAAAGGCCGTGCGGCGCGTGGTGGTGACCGGGTGATCGGCTGACAGCGCGGCGATCACCTCGGACGGCAGGCTGTCATCGGCCACCACGGCGTCACCACCCGACACGTCGATGCGCGGCTGGTGAAAGGCAGCTTCGATATCCATGCCAAAATCGGCGACGAAAGAGGACAGCTGTGCCACCGCCCCGACGATCTTGCGCCCGCCCGAGGCGCCAAAGGCGAAACGCGCGCCATCGCCGCGCTCGCCGATCACCGGGCAGACATTCATCAGACAGGCCTTGTCCGGGCCCAGCGAATTGGGCCGTCCCTGTACCGGGTCGAACCACATGATGCCATTGTTCATCAGGAACCCGGTGCCGGGCGACACCACCCGGCTGCCAAAAATCGACAGCAGGGTCTGGGTCTGGGCGACCATGTTGCCCTGCCGGTCCACCACCGAGAAATGCGTGGTGCAGCCCGGGGCCTCCGTGCTTTCGCCATCGTCCCCCATACCCGAGAGCCGCCGCGCATAGCCGGATTTGAGCGCCGCCGCATAAGCGGAATAGGCCGCCGCTCCGGGCCTGTCGCCGGACAACCCCGCCTGCGCCAGATGGGCAAATGCATCGCGGAATGTCGGCCCGGCCGTAAGCCCGGGCATCACATGGAACCGGCCCGCGCCATGAGCAAAATCCAGCGGCGTGTCGAACCGGGCGTGATAGGCGCGCAGATCGGCGTGCGACAGGCTGCCGCCCTTGGCCTGCACGTCCGCCGCCAGCGTCGCGCCGAGGTCTCCGTCATAAAGCTCGCGCGCACCCTTGTCGGCCAGTTCCGCCAGCGAGGCCGCCATCGCAGACATGTCCAGCCGCTTGTCCGACAGGCTGGTCCAGCCGGCAATGGTGGGCCATTGCCCATCTTCCAGAAACAGCGCGGCGGCGTCCGGGTCCTTGGCCAGTTCGCGGGTGGTCGAGGCGATGATCAATGCCGCGTACCAGTCCACATGCAACCCTTCGCGCGCCAGATCCACGGCCGGTTGCAACAGGTCGCGCCACGGCATGCGCCCGAACCGGTCATGGGCCTGTCCGACACCGTCGACCAGACCCGGCACCGCTATGGCGGTGGCGCCCTGCACGTTGCGGTCGTCAACCACCTGTTCCCAGGGGAACAGATCGCCCGCCACGCCCGCGCCGGACAGGGGGTAATCCGCCGGGTTCAGCCCTTTGGGGGATCGCATACCGTAGTTCAGCGCATAGGCTTTGGCCTCGTCCGCGCGCCACAGCATCATCGCACCGCCCCCGGCGGGGCCGGACATCCACGGCTCGACCACGCCGATGGCAAAGGACACCGCAGTGGCGGCATCCACCGCATCGCCGCCGGCGGCCAGCACCTGCGCCCCGACACGCGCGGCACGGGAATGCTGGGCGGCGACCACGCCGAATTCGGTTTCGATCACGGTTTTCCGGATCGTCTGACTGGTGGACAGGCTGGAGATCACGCGGGTTCCTTCATGCGCAGGGCCGGGCCGGTATCGTGGCCGTTTTCAGTGTCGTAGAGGTGGCATTCCACATGCCCGTCGGGCGTGGGCACCGGGCGCGGCGCGATGCTGGCGCAATGGGTCATCGCGCGTGGGCAGCGGGGGTGGAAATGGCAGCCCGATGGCGGCGCGATGGGGTTGGGATATTCCATCCCCAGTTCCGTGTCGGGCACGCCCAGACCGGCCTCGGGCGTCAACACCGATTTCAGCAGCGCCTGCGTGTAAGGATGGCGCGAGGTGTCGAACAGCCCGGCAGTATCCGCCTGTTCCACGATACGCCCCAGATACATCACCGCCACCCGCGTCGCGAGATGTTCGACCACGGCCAGATCGTGGCTGATGAACAGATAAGTAAGGCCGAATTCGCGCCGCAGATCGCCCAGCAGGTTCAGGATCTGGCTTTGTACCGAGACATCGAGTGCCGAGGTCGGTTCGTCGCAGATCACGATTTCCGGCTTCATGATCAGGGCGCGCGCGATGGCGACGCGCTGACGCTGGCCGCCCGACATCTGGCTGGGATAAGTCTGCATCACCCGCGACGGAAGCCCGACGATATCGAGGATCTCGCGCACCGCCTTGTCGCGGCTGGCACTGTCGCCGATATTGTGCACCCGCAACGGCAGCGAGATGATGTCGGCAATGGATTTGCGCGGGTTCAGCGAGGAATAGGGATCCTGAAAAATCGGCTGAATGCGGCGGGCCAGCGCGCGGCGGTCGCTGGCGAGGATCGCCTGACCGTCGACCAGCACCTCACCCTCAGTGGGCGCTTCGAGACCCAGCAGGATCTTGGCGAGCGTGGATTTGCCACAGCCGGATTCCCCGACCAGCCCCAGTACCTCACCACGGGCCAGGGACAGCGAAACATCGTTCACCGCGGTCAGCGGTTTCGGCTTGCCGAACAGCCCCTGCTTTACCGAATAGGTCTTGGTCACACCGCGCAGCTCCAGAACCGGCGAGGAGGTTTGGGTATCGCTCATGCCGGAACCTCTGCCGGGTTGTGGCCGGTTTCATGGACGCAGCGAAAGACGTGGCCCGAGGTCGGTTCGTGCCTGGGTATGTCGTTGCGACAGCTCTCAACTGCCTGATCGCAACGAGTGCGGAAAGGGCAGCCGGTGACGCCACCCACAAGGCTGGGCACGATGCCGGGGATGGTGCCCAGCCTGGCGCCGCGTTCGGTCTTGCCCGGTTGCGGGATGCAGCGCAGCAGACCGCGGGTGTAGGGGTGCATCGGGGCATTGAACACGTCCGTGGCGCTACCGGTTTCCACCAATTCGCCCGCATACATCACCGCCACCTTGTCGGCGACGCGGGCGACCACGCCCAGGTCGTGGGTGATCAGGATCATCGCCATGTCCATCTCGCGGGTGAGATCCACCAGCAGGCGCAGGATCTGTGCCTGAATGGTCACGTCCAGCGCGGTGGTCGGTTCGTCGGCGATGATCAGCTCCGGCTCGCACATCAGCGCCATCGCGATCATCACCCGTTGGCGCAACCCGCCCGAAAGCTGGTGCGGATACTGACCGAGCCGGCTGGCCGCAGCGGTGATGCCGACCTTTTCCAGCAGTTCGATGGCGCGGGCACGGGCGGCCTCACGGCCGACATTGCGGTGCAGCAGCAGCGCCTCGGTCAACTGGTCACCGATGGTATAGGCCGGGTTCAGCGAGGTCATCGGCTCCTGAAAAATCATCGACATGCGATCGCCGCGCAGCCGCCGCATGGTGCGGCTGCCCGCGCCGGTCAGGTCGATGCCATCGAATTCCATCTGCGTGGCGCGCCGGTCGATGCGCCCGCCCAGAAGCCCCATGAGCGCGAGCGAGGTCAGCGATTTGCCCGAACCGCTTTCCCCGACGATACACAATGTCTCGCCCCGTTTCAGATCGAAATCGATGCCGCGCACCGCGTGCAGGATGCCGCCGCCGACCGGGATGTTGATGGTCAGGCCACGCACGGTGAGAAGCGGGTCGCTCATCGGTTCAGCTCCGGTTTTCGGGTGCGGTGACGTCGCGCAGACCGTCGCCCATCAGGTTGATCGCCAGCACCAGCACGAACAGGATCGCACCGGGGATCAGCACCAGCCAGGGTTCGAACAGCATCATGTTCTTGCCCTCCGACACCATCAGGCCCCAGCTGGGGGTCGGCGGCTGCACGCCCAGCCCCAGGAAGGACAGCGCCGCCTCGAGCAGAATCGCATGGGCCATTTCCAGCGTCACCACCACGATCAGGTTGTTGACGATGTTGGGCATGATCTCGGACAGCAGGATCCGCGGGGTCGAGCACCCGACGGCGCGGGCGGCGGCGACATATTCGCGGCCTCTGACCTGCAAGGTGCTCGAGCGCATGACCACGGCGAACCGATCCCAGAGGAGCAGCCCCAGAACCACGATCACCACTTGCAACGACCCGCCCAGGATCGCCACCACGGCCAGCGCCACCAGCACCACCGGCATTGCCAGCCGCACGTTGATCAGAAAGGTCACGACCGCATCGACCTTGCCGCCGAAGTAACCGGCGGCAACGCCCATGGCGGTGCCGATGAGGCCGGATATCGCCGCCGCGACAACACCGATGAGCAGCGATACCCGCGCGCCGTAGATCAGCCGCGACAGGTAATCCCGGCCCAGGTGGTCGGTGCCCAGCGGGTGGTTCCAGTCGCCGCCCAGAAACACCGGAGGCCGCATCCGTTCCAGAAGACTCTGCGCATAGGGGTCGTGTGGCGCCAGAAGCGGCGCAAAGATCGCCACCAGAACCAGCAGCGCCAGGACCACGGCGCCGATCAGCAGCCCCTGATGGCCAAAGATGCGCCGCCGCAGCATCTGGCCCGGTGTCGGGCCCGTGATTTCCGCCAGCAGCGGATCGGGGTTGGTGATGCTCATCTCAGCCAGCCCTCATGCGCGGATCCAGCCAGGCGTTCAGCACGTCGGACAGAAAGGTGAAGACGATGTAGAACAGCGAAAATACCAGGATCAGCGCCTGCACCGTGGGCAGGTCGTTGCGGGCAATGCTTTCCCAGGCGAGATAACCGGCGCCATGCAGGGCAAAGATGCTCTCCACCACGATCGAGCCGCCCAGCATGAAACCCATCTGCACCGCGGCCAGGCTGACCACCGGAATGATCGCGTTCCTGAGCGCATGCTTGAACAACACCGTCGTTTCGGGCGCGCCCTTGGCACGGGCGGTGCGGATGTAGTCGGATGACAGCACTTCGAGCATGCCGGCGCGGGTCAGGCGCATGATCGCGGGCATCGCATAATAGCCCAGAACGATAGTCGGCATCACGAAATGCGCCCATGTCGTCGTACCCGAGGGCGGCAGCCAGCCCAACTGGATCGAGAACACGACGATCAGGATGAGACCGAACCAGAAGGACGGCATCGCCTGCCCCGCCACCGAGAGAAACAAGGCCACCCGGTCGATAATCGAATTGGGCCGGATCGCGGCGACCACGCCCAGCGGCACGGCGGTGAGCAGGGCAAAGGTGATGCCGCAGACGCCAAGCAGCATGGTGATCTGCAGACGGTCGGCAATCAGGCTGGCGACCGGCAGCTTGAAATAGTAGCTTTCTCCCAGATCGCCGGTCATGGCGCTGGACAGCCAGTCCCAGTATTGCACCAGCATCGGGCGGTCGAACCCGTACAGCCTGCGGATTGCCTCGACATCCTGATCGCTGGCCGTTTCTCCGGCCAGCGCCGCTGCCGGGTCGCCCGAGAGAAACAGCAGGGAAAAGCTGATGATCGACACGGTCAGAGCCACCAGAAGGGCGAGACCGAGACGTTTGACGATGAATTGCAGCACGGGCGCGCGGGCCTTTCAGCAGAGGCGGCAAGGGCCGGAGCGGCCCCTGCCAGACGTGATCAGTTCCAGCGCATGGTGGTAAAGCGCAACACCTCGTCCGGGGTCGGCGTATAGGACACGTCCTTGGTGAACACGTAGTTGGTGTTGTAGCTGAACATCGGCACCCAATAGGCCTGGTCGGCGATCTTCTGCAACGCCTTGCGATAGTAGTCCTTGCGCTCGGCGGGATCGGTCGAACTGTCGGCCACGTCGAGCCAGTCCTTGACCTCCTGATCGCGCGAATCGTCCAGCGATCCGAACTTGAAGAACTGGCTCGTGATCGCCGAGGTATCGTTGATCGAATAGGACCCCCAGGTCTGGAACGAGATCGGCGTGCCGTCTTTCATCCGCAATTCGCGCAGGGCCGAGTATTGCAGCATGTTGAAATTGGTCTTGATACCGACCGCGTTCAGAAACGACGCGATGGCCTCGGCATATTCACGGTCGCGATAGGCATAGTAGTCGGTTTCAAACCCATCGGGATAGCCGGCCTCGGCCAGCAGCGCCTTGGCCTTTTCCGGGTCGTATTCATAGCTCGTGACATCCTGCGCACAGCCGAACTGGCTGGGGAAACAGGCGGTCGAAATGACCTGACTCTTGCCCTT
>CAYGNB010000004.1:29243-31054 GCA_964351135.1 uncultured Rhodobacterales bacterium
CACAGCCGAACTGGCTGGGGAAACAGGCGGTCGAAATGACCTGACTCTTGCCCTTGAGCAGCGCGTTGACCAGTGCCTCGCGATCGATGGCATGGGCCACTGCCTGCCGCACCTTGAGCTTGGTGAACGGGTTGTCTTCACCCGTGCGCCCGGCGGCATCCAGCGTCAGATAGCCGATGCGCATGGTACTTTCGTTGGCGACCGTAAACTGGTCCATGGCGGCCAATTTCTCGGCCTGATCCGCGGGCGTCTGCCAGATCAGGTCCAGCGTGCCGTTGAACAGTTCGGCGATCTGGGTGTTCACATCGGGGATGGTACGGATATCGACCTTGCCGATCTCCGGCTGCCCCTTGGGGCTGTCGTGATAGTTTTCATTCTTTTCCAGAACGAAATGCTGACCCGGTACCACTTCGGTCACCTTGTAGGGGCCGGTGCCCACCGGCTTCAGGCCCATCCCGGTGGGACCAGCCTCGGCATAGTATTCATCCGGATACATCGACACCGGACCCGACAGGAACTCGATGGCGGCAGGGAACGGCTCTTTCAGCAAGATGCGAACGGTGTAATCGTCGATCTTCTCCGCCGATTTCATCCAGTTCACATTGCGCTGGGTTTTGACGCCATTGGCCTCGTCGGCGACGAAATTGACGGTAAACACAACATCGTCCGCGTTGAAGGGCTCACCATTGTGAAACGTCACACCCTCGCGCAGCTTGAATTCCAGAGTGGTGTCGTCGATCCACGTCCAGTCGGTCGCCAGATTGCCCTTGTATTCGTTGGTCGCCGGATCGCGATAGACCAGCCCGTCCCAGATCGCACGCTGCAGCACGACGCCTTCGCGGGACGAGTTGAAATAGCTGTCGACGTTTTCCAGTTCCTTGGTGAAGGCGGCGTTGAGCGTGTCATCGGCCTTGCCCGCCCATGTCGCTGTGGCGGCGCAGACTGCGGCAGCGGTCAGCCCGAGTTTCACATAGGTCATGTCATTCCCCTGTTGGCCGGCATTGCTGAAACCGGCGTTCCTTTTGTATTACATTATGATATACAACATCGGCATATGATTGAGTTAATCAAACTGCCCCTTTGGGCGTCAAGCTATTTCACCGGCAGAGTAGCCGGAATCGGGAGGTGCCTGAAAATATGCCAAATGGTCAGGGTCGGATGACCGGAAAACAGAACACGCTCTACGTCGCCTCGCTGGCTAAGGGGCTGCGCCTGCTGCGGGCATTTGACGAGACCCATACCGAAATGTCGCTGCCGGAACTGGCCGATCGCACGGGGCTGGACAAGAGCGCCGTGCAAAGGCTTGCCAATACACTGAATATCGAGGGGATGTTGGAGAAAGACCCGGTGACGCGGCGGTTCAGGCCATCGCATGCATGGCTACAGATGGCCTATGCCTATTACTGGTCGGATGCGCTGGTTCCGCAAGCGATGCCCAAGCTGATCGATTTGTCGCAACGGCTCGGGGAAACCATCAACCTCGTGGAACGGTCGGACGACCATATCATCTATGTCAGCCGTCTTCCCTGCCAGCGCACCTACTTTGCCGCCACGGTGGTCGGGCGGCGCCTGCCCGCGCTGAGCACCTCGTCAGGCCGGGCAATGCTGGCGACATACGATGCGGCGACCTGTGCCGAGGCGGTGGCGACCTGGCCATTGCGGCGATTCACGCCCGGTACCACGCTGGATCGGGATGAGATTGCGAAGAGTATCGAGCAGGCGCGTCAGGACGGCTATTCGATATCCCGCAACCAGCTGATCCTGAACGAAATCGCCGTGGCCGCGCCCATCGCCTGGCCGGATGGCGCGGC
>CAYGNB010000005.1:0-2255 GCA_964351135.1 uncultured Rhodobacterales bacterium
ATGGGCAGTTTCCACACCCCCATCGACCCGGCACATGCCCGCAACTATCTCGGTTTCGCGGGCGGCTCGGGGATCACCCCGGTGCTGTCGATCCTCAAGACCGTGCTCGAAGAAGAACCCCGCAGTACCTTCACGCTGGTTTATGCCAACAAGGGCGTGAACACGATCATGTTCCGCGAGGAACTGGAGGATCTGAAGAACCTGCATATGGGGCGGCTGAACGTTATCCATGTGCTGGAAGCGGATGCGCAGGAAATCGAGCTGTTCACCGGCCTTGTCGATCAGGCCAAATGCGCGGCCCTGTTCGACCACTGGATCGATATCGGCAGCATCGACCGGGCCTTTATCTGCGGCCCCGAGCCGATGATGCTGGGCATTGCCACCGCGCTGCGCGACCACGGGCTGAGCGACGAGCAGATCAAGTTCGAGCTGTTCGCGTCGTCCCAACCCGGACGGGTCGCACGCAAATCAGCTGCCTCAGGCGATGCAGGCACGGCGGCCACGGCAACGCAGGCAACGATTACCATGGACGGCACCGCGCGCAGCTTCGAGATGGGCAAGGACACGACCATTCTCGATGCGGCGCTCGAAAACGCGCTGGACGCGCCCTATGCCTGCAAGGCCGGGGTCTGTTCGACCTGCAAATGCAAGGTCCTCGAAGGCGAGGTCGAGATGGTCGCCAACCATGCGCTCGAGGATTACGAGGTCGCGCAGGGCTATGTGCTGTCCTGCCAGTCCTTCCCCGTCACCGACCGCGTGGTCGTCGACTACGATCAATAGGAGGTCGTCCCATGTCGGAAGAGATGAACATCACCGAATACCTCGCCCGCGGCGGCCGCCTGACCAACCCGGCCAATGTACCGCCCCGTTATCGGGCCGAGCTGATGAAGATCATGGCCACATTCGTGGACAGCGAACTGGCCGGAGCGGCGGGGTTTGCCGACGTGATCAACGCCGGGCCGGGCATCAAGGAACGTATCGCGGCCGCGCGCATCGTGCTGGAAAAGACCGACAATGCCGACAAGGTCTTGCGGATCATGGGTGAATTCGGGGCCAATACCGACCGCTATGTCACCCACCATCCCTGGACCGACCGCCTGCCCCGCGACACCGCGCCCGGCACCGCGCGCAGCGCCCATGACATGCGCCTGTCGGTGCTGAACTATCCGCTCGCCGGCTGGACCGACGCGGTGGTGATGAACCTGTGCATGGGGCTGGGTGTCTGCGTGCAGCTCGAGGAGATGGTCAAGAGCTCCTATCAGCCGTTGGCCGAAGCGATCCGCGAAGTTCTGCCGGTCGAACGGCACCATGTCGAGCTGGCCGAAGAAGGGATTGTCCGATTGCTGGAGCACGGCGAGACCGACGCGGTGGCGGAGAGCCTCGCCTATTGGCACCCGCGCGTGTCGGCGATGTTCGGCGACATCAACGCCGATCGCATGGCGCAACTGAAGGGTTGGGGACTGCGCGACCAGTCCGGCCCGGAATTGCGCGCGCTGTGGCAGGACCGTCTCGACCAGGCACTTGGTCGGCTGGACCTGACCTTTCGTGCAGCCTGACACCGCCCAAGACCGCGCCCGGCGACAGCACCCCGGCGAGGTGCAGCAGGCACCGGCGATGGACGATCTGGTTGATTGCCTTCTGGGCGATCAGTCGCCGCGTGTCTGGTCGCTGCTGGTCACCATCTTCGGGGAGCTGGCACGCGACGACACCGCCCGGCTCAGCGGTCAGTTGATCAACCGGTTGACCGACCGGATGCGACTGAAACCCGAGGCTGTACGCGTCGCCCTTCATCGCCTGCGCAAGGACGGCTGGATCGAAAGCGAACGCGCCGGACGGCTGAGCCTTTATCGTCTGACGCCATCCGGCCGCACCCAGAGCCGCGCCGCGAGCCCGCTGATCTATGCGCGTACCGCACCGACGGATATGGCATGGCTGGTGCTTTCGAACCGGGCGGACACACCGAACGGCGCAGCACCGGAAATCGTATGGTTCCTGCCTCATGCGGGATTGACCACCCGCCCGCCGCAGGATCCTGACCGCCTGCATCTGCCCATACCCGCCGATACCCCGGTACCCGACTGGATCACGCGACAGGTTTGCGACGACAAGCTGTTGCGGATGGCCCGGGATTTCGAGGCGCGGCTGGTCCGGCTCGACCGATTGTGCGGCCCCTGCCCCTGTTTCGGTCCAATCGAAACCGCCGTGCTGCGGGTTCTGCTGGTGCATGGCTGGCGCCGTATCGCGCTGAAGACACC
>CAYGNB010000005.1:2355-7745 GCA_964351135.1 uncultured Rhodobacterales bacterium
GGTCGGACGCGGATGTTGTGCGACTCAGAAATTCGACCTACACTCGGTAATTGTTTTATTCGCGCATTCGTTGCGCGGCCATTTATTTACTGCATTCGCCGAAAGGTGGTTTTTGCTGTGGCTGGCTCTGACAAGGTAGTTTCGTCTGTGCCGATCCGTCAGGAGGGGGAAATCTGATGCTCGCCCCGCTGGGACAGGCCATTGATGCGCTCAGCGCCGAGATCAGCGGCCTGCTTACCGCCGCAGGACCGGCACCCTCCCCTCAGGTCATCGTTCTGTCGAACACGCCGCGTCTGGCGGGGATCGGCGGTTTTGTCGGGGTGAACGCCGACCCGCAAGCAGAGCTTTACGCGCGGCGGCTGGATGCCGAGGTTGCCATTCGCGTCTTCGGCAACAATGCCGGTGCGCTGGTGGATGCCGAAATCCAGGCCGCCAACGATCTGCTCAGGGCGGACCCGCAGCAGTTGCGCCGCAACGGTATCTTCAAGCTGAAACGGCTGACCGACCGGGAAACACCGGTTCTGCGCGCCGCCGACGGCATTGGGGCCCCGTTCGGCCGCGATATCATCTGTTCGGTGAGCTTCGAACACAAACCGGTGCCGCTGGCGTCCGAAGGTGCGCTGAACACGGTACCGCTCGACATCACCCAGGCCGGTCTGACCGAAAACGGCGGGCTGATCTACGCCAACGATTTCCAGGCCGATCCGCTGGGCGACTTCGTGGCGCTCGACCGGTCCGGCGGATCGGGCAGCGATGGCAACTGGGCCTATGACGTCGCGGCGCAAGAGGTCACGCAGACCGGCACCGCCTCGGGCGGCAACAACGGCATCGCCGGCAACAAGATCGGCACCTACCTGATCCTGTCGCCCACGCTGGCCGGCGATCTCACGAATTTCGTGGTGAATGCCGAAATGCGCTGCGGCGAAATCGGCGGAATAGGCTTCGTGTTCCGCTTTGCCGACATCGACAATTTCGGTTTCGTCGTTCTGGAAAGCCCCGCCGACGTGCGTGTCATGGGCAAACGCATCGGCGGCAGCGGCTCGTTGCTCGACAGTGGCGGGCAGGACGCGACGCAGGGCTTTCCTCCCGATACTTGGATTCGGCTGCGGCTGCTGGCCGACGGCGACCGGTTCGAACTGGCGGTGAACGAACAGATCGTGCTGTCGGGCCGCGACCCGGCGCTGACCGGGCCGGGTTCGGTGGGACTGTTGTGCCGGCGGGCCGACTCGGCGCGGTTCCGGCATTTCCGGCTTTCGAACCTCTGACTAAATTTTTTCGGCTTTCGGGCCTCTGACCAAAGGAGAAACAGACACATGGCGGAAACCTTTGTAAGTGCCAATCTGATCCTCCCGGGGACCTATATCAGGGTCAATTCCGAGGGGCTCATCGGGGTCCGGGGTATCTCGGCCGGGAATATCGGGATCGTGGGCCAGACCACGGCCGGGGCGGCGGGGACCACGCGCACCCTGTCTACCGCGTCCGAGGCCGAAGAGTTCTTTGGCGCGGCCTCGGTCATTGCAAGCGGTGGCGGCAGGCTGAACCTGACCGCGCAGATCGGCGAGTTGTATCGCAACGGCGCGCGCACGGTCTTTGCCCGCGGCGTCACCGACGCCTCGGACCAGACCGCGATGACCGCGGCCTTCAACGAACTGATCAAGGACGACGTGCAGATCCTCGTCGCGCCGCAGATGGATACGGCGGGTGCGCTGGCGGTGATCCCGCCGGTGGTTGAATCGGCCGAAAACAACAATCAGGACCTGATCTGCGTGATCGGGGCGGACGGGGCGGATGCCTCGACCATCGAAGGGCAGGCACAGACCAACGACCGCATCATCCTGGCCGCGCCCGGATATGCGGTGTTCAACCCCACCGCGCCCGATACGCCGGTGGTACTGCCGGGCAACTATATCGCGGGCCCCGTCGCGGCGCTGGTGTCGTCGCTGGCGCCTCATGTCAGCCCGACCAACAAGGTGCTGGTCGGCGTGGGCGACCTGGCCCAGCGGTTTTCCTATGCCGAACGCGCGGGACTGGTGCAGAACCGCATCCTGGCGCTGGAACAGCGCAACGGTACCCGTGTCGTGCGCGGGCTGACCACCGATGACGGCGGGTTCAGCCAGGTCACCACGCGACGGATCGTCGATTTCGCCAAGGCCGGCACCCGTCAGGTGTCGAACGCATTTGTCGGGCGGCTCAACAACGAACGGGTCCGCGCCGCGCTGCACAGCGCGCTGGACGGGTTCCTGACGACGATGCTGGTGGACGAACAACTGACCGACTACCGGCTCGAAGTCACGGCGACCCGCCAGGACGAAATCAACGGCCGCGCCATCGTCAATATGCTGCTGCAACCGACGTTCAGCATCGACTTTGTCGCCGTGACCATCACGCTGCAGTAAGAGGACGGATTTCCAATGAATACCGATGTCTATACAGGGGCGGACGGGGCAATCCTGCTGTCGGCGCCGCAGACCACCGAAGGCGAAGTCGCACAAGAAGTGCTGGACGCGCATGAACTGACCGCCGTGGGCCGGGTGCAGGACGTGCGGGTCGAAGTCACCAGCGACGTGCGCGCCTATCACGAGATCGGCCAGCGCTACGCCAGCCAGCTGCGCCCGGGCAACGTCAACGTCCGCGGCACCGTGGGCCGGGCCTATGTGAACGGCGCCCTGATCGGGCTGATGCTGGGCCAGGCGCGTGGCGGGCGTCCGGGCGGCAACTGGGTGCAGCCCGCGATGAACATCACGCTGCGTCTGGCCAATCCCTCCAGCGGATCGCTCAACACGCTCACTCTGCATGACGTAAAGCTCGACACCTGGGTCTACAGCCTGCCCGAGGACGAATTCGTGATGGAAAAGGTGGGATTCCAGGCGCTTTACGTGACCGTCGCGGAGGAATGACGTGATTTCCGCCGAGGACCTGATCGCCGGGGCCGCGACCGAACATGCCGTGGACATCCCCGAGGCGCTGCTGCCCGACGCCGACGACCGCCGCGTCGTGCTGCGCCCGCTGACTGTGCGCGACCTACGGCTGATCGCCCGCGCCGCGCGCGACAATGACGACCTGAGCGGTGCGCTGATGGTGCGGCAGGCACTGGTCGATCCGGCGCTGTCGCTCGACCAGATCGGGGCGCTGCCCGCCGGACTGCTGCAGTTCCTGCTGTCCGAGGTCAATCGCATCAGCGGCATCACCGCAACGGAAACCGAGGTGCTGGATGCGCTGGAGGACCCGTTGGTGCAGGCCTCGCTGCTGCTGTCCCGCGAACTGGGCTGGACGCCCGAAGAGGTCGGCCGCCTGACGCTGGGCGAAACCATGCTGCATGTGGCCGCGCTGCGCGGACGCGGAGGGTGAACCATGCCCGCGGGGCCAATCAAATCCCGTGACGAGGCGCGACGGGCGCTGGCACTGATCCGCCGCCTGGCGCAGCCTGCGCGCGGGTTGCTGGATATGCTGGCCGAGGCCGAGGCGCGCGTGACCCGTCCCGCGCCGGTCGACGCGCTCATTGCCCCGCCGGCCCCACCCGAGGTCTTGGCGCGCCTGCTCGGTGGCAGCAGCAGTACCGGGCCCGAGCCGCGCCGTGACCGCCCCGGTCCGGTTCAGCCGGCGCTGCGCAGCCTGTCAAAACCCTCCCCTCTCAAACCTGCCGGTCGGACGGCTGATCGGTCGGCCCATGACAATGAGGTACCGGGCGCGCGCCCCACGCGGACCACCCTCACGAAAGCCGTCGAGAACGTCCGGCATTCGCCCGCGCACGATCCGGGCACGGCTGAACCGGCAAAGGACATACAAAGATCGCGCGATCGCGCCTCGGCGGTGGTGGCCCGCAAACCCGTTGGTCTCAAGGATGTTGCCGATATACGCCGCGCGCAGCGGCACGCGCTCACTCTGCCCCAGACCGTGGACGCCCGGCCCGATCAGGCCCCGGCAACGGACGAGATGCGCACGGCCACCGCCCGCAACACCGTGGATGATCCTCCAGGACAATCGGCGCGAACGACACCGCACGCGCTGGTCGATCTCGCCCGACGCCGTGCCAGGGATGGGTTGACCCTGCCCGCCCCGGCGGCGGGACAATCGACAGAGGTGGCCGGTACGCCCCGACCGGCGGCGGCCGCTACAGCACTGGATACGGCGCAGCGACCCGCTGCGTCATCTGCGCCACCCGATCCGCAGCAACACCCTCCAGCCCCCATCGCCGCGCCCGAGCGCCCCGCAGACGGCGGCGCCCAGACCTCGGCCAGTTCCGACCTGTCGCGCCTCGATCCCGCCCCGCCCGCACGGCCGGACGCACCCGGACCGCATGAAACCCGCCGCGAGAATGATACACGCCTTGCCGATATCGCCTGGCGCAACGGGGTGGAACCGCGATGACCGTCACACCGATGCTCGGAGACTGGGAAATCCCCCGCATCTCGATGATGCGCACGCAGGAACGGCGCAAGCTGCACGAACACCGCGTTCCGGGGCGCAGCGGCAGCCTGTTTCAGGATCTGGGCGCCGATCCGGCGGAAATCCGCATCGCGGGGTCCGTGTTCGAAACCGAGGAACGCAACGGGTTTCTCGAAGCGGCGCGCCAGCGCTTTGCCGATGCCGAACCGATGACCTTCGTGGCCGACATCATCGAGGCCACCGAGATCCAGTTCGTCCTGATCGAAAGCCTGGTCGTCGAGGAACACGCTGCGCGGCCTGGCGAACTAGCCTATCACATGGTGCTGCGCGAAAGCCCGCCGCCGCCACCACCCGACGATCCGTTCGGGGCGCTCGACAGCGACCTGCTGGATCAGGCTGCGGGCTTCGTGGACGGGGTCACGGATGCGCTCGACGCGGTTGCCGCGCTCGGCGACATCCCCGATTTCTCAGACCCGTCGTCGCTGGTGGGCGGCGCGGCCGACGAGGCCGGCGCCCTGATCGACGGGCTGGGCAGTGTCGGCCCCGCGATCCAGTCCCTGTTCGGGAGCGGATGAAATGGCCAACCTGCTGCTTCAGCTCGAGATCGGAACCGACGGCGCGTCGTTCAACGCGTCGCTGGGCGGCGAGATCGGCAAGCTGGCCGAAATCGCCCGGCTCGCCGCCAATCTCAAGGACAACCCGGACGGGCTTGCGCAGTTTCTGGCCGCGCTGGCGGCGGTGGCGGGCCCCGCGCTGCCAGATGGCGGCGACGTGCAGGCCGGGCTGGGCCGGGCGCGCGCGGCGATCCCGCAAATCACCGGCGGCGCGGCCCCGGACGCGCTGGCGGACCTGTCCCGCTTTGCCACGCTGGTCACCGAACAGCTCGTCCCGCTGATGGCGCGCACGCTCAAGGCAGCGCGAGCCATCGAGGACATCGCCAAGGCGCAGTTCACCTGCCCCGGCGCCCCGCCCGATCCGCTGATCCCGCCCGGATCGGAACCGCC